>JAIRXO010000282.1 GCA_031268255.1 Spirochaetaceae bacterium | reverse complement strand
AGTATGGTCCCCACGCTTACGTCCAGAAGCGCGAAAACCGGCTTCATCCACTGGGAATCGCGGTCGGCCAGGTAGTCGTTTACCGTAACCACATGGACGCCCCTGCCGGATATGGCGTTAAGGTAAGCGGCGGCGACGCTCATCAGGGTCTTGCCTTCGCCGGTTTTCATTTCGACTATCTTGCCCTGGTGAAGTACTATGGACCCCAGAACCTGGACATCATAGGGCCGCTCGCCGAGCTTGCGCCTGGCAGCTTCGCGGGCAAGGGCAAACGCCTCAGGCAGTATGGCGTCAAGACTTTCGCCCCCGGCGGCCCGTTCCCGGAACGAGGCCGTAACGCGGGCAAAATCCTCTTCCGCCAGGGAAAGGGCCCAGCTTTCTTTTTCGTTGACCGCGTGCAATATGGGTAAAAGGGCCTTGAGGTCCCGTTCATGCTGGGAACCAAAAAGGGCCTTTACAATCTTGTTGAACATACCCTTATTGTACCTGGTATGGAGACGCTGTGGCAAGGACTCGCCCCGTATCCGGGCTTCCGCTTGGTTGACAATGGCGGAAGGGGGTACTAAGGTTCTTTGTATGAAACGTGGTATCCTGTTTTTGAGTCTTGCCGCGGGATTTTTACTTTCCTGTAAAGGCGGAACCATTCCTTCCATTGCACGGGAGAATCCTTTTACCCTGAACATAGGCCGCCTTGAGGATCAGATAGACCTCTTTGACCTGGAAGGTAGGGGGGGCATACGCAAAACCCGCATAGCCGTCCGGGACGGGCTTTTTTACATTTCCAACGGCAGCGGCCAAAAAATTATGCGCTATACTTCCTTTGGGGACCTTCTTTTTATGATTTACAATGACGAGACCAATCCTCCCCCCCTGACCCTTAAACCCCTTTCCGAAACCGACGGCCTTGCGACGCGCTGGGCTGTCTCTTACCCCCTGCGGGAACCAGGCGAACTCAGCGTTGATTCCCGCAAGCATATTTTTGTAGAGGACCGCATGCCCCCTGACCGGCACAGCTACGACAGCGAAACCAGGGCCCTCATGGATTCCACGGTGCTCCACTTTGACGCCGACGGGCGTTTTGTTGAATACCTGGGCAGGGAAGGGGCAGGGGGAACCCCCTTTCCCCGGATCAACGGAATCTATACCTCAGCGGATGATGATCTGGCGGTAGTATGCCGTCTCCCCTCGTTCTGGCATGTGTACTGGTTCAATTCCCAGGGTACCCTGCTTTATCTGGTTAAAATCGCCGACGGGGAACTGCCCGTACCGCCTGACCGGGATGTATGGGCGTCCATGGATACCATAGTCGCCGCGCCTGACGAGCGGAAAATTTACCTCAAGCTGGATTACTACCGGAATACCTATGACGAATCCACCAATACCAAAACAGGGAGCGTCATGGACAGTTCGGTAATCTGGATTATGAATGTAAGCGACGGGGTGTATACGGGAAGGATAGAGGTTCCTTTTTATTCCCGGACTTTTACGGAGAACAATAAACGGGTGAGCGAGGATATTATTTATTCCCTGCTCGGCGCGGTACGGGACAGGAGGGTGATGCTCTCTGTCCCCGAAGACGGGGGCTATTCCATGCTCCTTTTGCACGCCGATTCCCAGGAACAGCAGCGGGCCTTTATCAGGGTTGACGCCGACGAGATGCAGTACAATGCCTTTGGCGTCTCAGGCGACGGCATACTCCTCGGCCTCTTTGCTACCCTGTACGAAGCCAATGTGGTCTGGTGGCGTACAGACCTCGGTTTCAGGTCCCTGCTTAAATGATACCCCTCTCAAGCGGCGGGAGCGCCAGGGCGCTGGACAGCGAGGCTCCTTCCTGGTGTCTTGATACCCTGGCCCTGGTTGAAGCCGCGGGCCGAAGCGCCGGCGAGGCTTTTCTTGCCGCGTATCCTGATTTTTTCTCCGGTGGAAAGACATATATCACCGCTCTTTCCGGTCCGGGCAATAACGGGGCGGACAGCCTGGTGATGCTCAGGTTTTTTATAGTGAAGGGTGTTACGGAGAAGGGCCGCTGCGCGGCGGTACTCACCAGGGCCCCTAAGGAAGGTCCCCAGGCCCTTGCCGCGGGGGCGCTCAAGGCCATGGGCGTTACGCTGTACACGGGGCAGGAGGGCGGGGCCGTTCTCGAAAGAACCCTTTGCGAGGGGGCCGGCCTGGTCATAGACGGCATAGCGGGAACGGGTCTTGAGGGCCCCCTCAGGGAAGTTCCCCTGGACCTGGTTCTTTTTACCAATAAGATGAAACGGAATTCCGCGCCGGGAAGCATGGTGGTCTCCATTGATCTTCCCTCAGGCTCAGGCGACAGGGCCGGCGCTTCATGGCCCGTCATAGACGCCGGCGCCACCCTGGCCGTGGAACCGCTCAAGACGGCCCTGTATAAGCCCGCCCTGAGGAAAAAAGCCGGCGTCATAATTCCGGTCAGGGGGATTTTCCCCCAGGAACTCATTGCCCGCCACACGGGCGCCGGGCTGTGGACCTGGGATGACGCGCGCCTTCTTGTCGAGGCCCCCGCCCCTGACGCGTATAAGTACAGCAGGGGCCTGGCGGAAATCTGGGCCGGAAGCGACGGTTCCGCCGGGGCCGCCCGCATAGCCGGAAGGGGAGCCGCCGCGTCCGGGGCCGGCCTGGTACGGCTCATGGCTGATCCGTCTGTCTACCCCATACTCGCCGCCGCCGAAGGGGGCATCATGGTTGTTCCCGCCGACGGTTCCGTTGACCCCGGCAGGGATGAGCGTTTTAAGAGCGATGTCATACTCGCCGGTCCCGGCTGGGGACAGGCCGCGGGCCGCGAGGCCCTGCTGGAACGCATACTCGCGGCGGCGTCCCGGGGCGTACCGGCGCTTCTCGACGCCGACGCCCTGACCCTTGCCCGGCAGAGGCGTTTTGAGGGGCCTGTCCTTATAACACCCCACCCCGGCGAGTTTGAAGTTTTTTCAGGCATACCCAGGGAGGAGGCCCTTGCCCATGCTGACGAAGTTCTGCCCCGTCTCAGCCGGGATACGGGGGCGGTGATACTCTATAAAAGCCATGTGATGTGGATAGCCGCCCCCGACGGCCGTCTGGCCGTTGTGGACGGTATGGTTCCCCTGCTCGCCGCCGGAGGAAGCGGCGACCTGCTCGCCGGCCTTGCCGCGGGCTTTGCCGCCAGGAAGGCGGCCTTGGCGGCGCGTTCCTCCGGGACGGAGGACAGCCGGATTTTCGACTGGTTTCCCTGCGCGCTTGCCGCCGCGGCCCTGCTTGTGGAAACCGGAAAAAGGGCGCAGGAGACCCTGGGCTTTGCCGATCCCCTGGCCCTGGCCCCTGTCGCCGCCCGTCTTGCCGCGGACGCCTATGGCCGGAACGAAAACTGCCGATAGTATGGATATGAACAAGAGTCCTGAAACATTTGACCCCGATCCCGGCCGTAAGGAGGACCTGGTTTTTCATTATTCCCGGGAACACCGCCTTGAGCGGGCCTCGGAAACAGTACGCGGCCTGAACAGTGTTCGGGGCGGGAAGAAAAAGGGCTTTTTCAGCGCCCTTATGACGAATAAATCCCAGGGTTTCCTCCTGATAAGCATTGTCGTCATGTCGGCCATGATCATGATGGTGTCCATATTTGTCAAAGGCGACACGGCGGATATTGACGGGAACCGGGTTGAATTTTCGGCCTTCCGCTTTCAGGGTTCAAGCTATCTGGCCCTTAAAAAAAGCGCCGGAAAAAAACCCTATACCGGCGCGGTGAATCTTGCCGTTTCGCCGGTACTTGATTCCGAAACCCCTCTGGTTATCACCCGGACGGTATTCTTTTCCCTTGAGGCCGAGGAAGAATTCCGCATGATGCTTCCCTTTGAAAGCGCCGAAATTCTTATCCTCGCCGAGACCGCCGGGAGCGGGATAAAAAAATTCAAGGTAAAAGTCCAATAGGATTTGAGAATTTCAGGTTTGCTTATGGACAGAGCGGCGTTTTATCGGTTATGCTTCAAGACGGATGCTTCAATTTTATGTTTTATCAATACTAGCAAACGCCCTTGCCGGGTTTATTCTCTTTACCTGCAGCGATGACGGAGACGCGTCGGAAACGGGTTTCAGGTTTTCTCCCGAAAACCGGACCTTCCGCCTGGTCCTGGGCATAGTAAGCGCCCTGACCGGCGTGCTTAAAATACTGTCGGTCATATCAGGCGACGTGCCTGTCATCGGGGATCTCATCCCCGCTCTTGCCGGCATTGCTTCCGGCTTTGCCCTGATATTCAAATATTACCGTCAGGGGAGTTCTCTCCCCTCAGAACGTTCGGAAAAGATAGAAGCCCTCATTACCGTCAATCAACGCTGGGTGGGAGTTGTCGCCATGGCTTCCGCGGCGCTTCACTTCCTTTTTCCCACGGTACTGCTCCTCTAGGCCATGCCCCTGACCTCTTCCGGGGACGCCGCTTCCGGCACGCTGAGATCGGTGGCGGGGATAGCCTTTAACGGGGATAAGCTCTTTATCGCCCGCCGGGAGAGCGGAGGAGCCATGGGCGGCCGCTGGGAATTCCCCGGCGGCAAAGTGGAAAAGGGCGAGAGCGATACCGCCGCGCTGCTGCGGGAATTTCAGGAAGAACTGGGAATTTCCGTAGGGGTAGGGGAACATCTGGGGAGCGCGTCCTTTGAACACAAGGGCGGGACAAGGCTCCTTAACGCCTACGAAGTTTTTTTCCCAAAAATGGAATTTACCCTTTTTGTTCACCATGAATGGAAATGGGCATCTCTTGACGAAATAGAAACACTTGATTTTGCCGGTTCCGACCTCAAGCTCCTTCCGGGCCTCCGCTCCCGCCTGGGCAATTCCAAGGGTAAGCACTGAGCCCCGCCTCACGGACCGTCCCGAAATGTCCATTCAAACATGAGTTCCGCGCTGGCATACGAGATATTGGCCCCGGCGGTATCGGCGCTGCTGCCATAGAATACATCCGCGGGCTGCCAGACATAGGTACTGCCACGGGAACCTGTAATGACGCGGTATGATCCTTTTAAGAGGAGCCACGCCTTTGGCGAAAGGGAGAAGGCGAAAAAAAATGAAGCGTCGAGGAAGACGCCTCCCCAGAGGTAATCGCGGAATACCGTATCCTTATTCAAAAAATGCTCGTCCTTGTCCAGGACCAGTACCAGGGGGCTCGCGAGCAGGGACACGCCCGACTCAAGGCCCTTTCCCAGGGGGAAATCAAGGCCCAATCCAAGGCCGGCGGCCATCCAGTCCTGGGTATAGCGTATAACGCGTTTCCCCCTGAAACTGCCGTAATCTTTGGTAATATCGGGGTTCCAGGGCGAATAAGGAGCGGCCAGTTCAGAGGGGTACTGGCTGTAGCCGTCCCTGGCTGTCCAGCGAAAGTGGTTCCATGAGAAAAAAAGAAAGAGGTTGAACAGCGAATGATACCCCGCGGGCAGGGAAAGGCCCAGGCGGTAGTCAAGAAGCAGGGCGTTTTCCGTAGAGGAGGGGTGGCTTGAAAAATGGGTAAGAACTCCGGGTTCGGTATTTAACCAGTCCCGGTCCTCAAGGGTTCCGCTGTTTAAGGGAAAGCCTGTGGAAAGACCTATGTCTGAAAAAAAACCGCCCTGGGTTTTTCTCTCTCTGGATTGTACGCCAAGGACCATGCCGAAATACACGAGGGGCTTTAATTCCCAGTCAAGCCTGCTTTTAAGATCGCCGCTGCCCGCATGATGATAGACCAGTTCGCGTGAATTCCCCCAGAGTACGCCGTTTTTGTATGCCAGGGACCAGACATAGCCTCCCGAAACCGGCTCTTCCGGCGTGTCCTGAGCTTCTGCTCCGGTATCAGCGATGCCGGGGAGAGGGGTGTATAAAAACAGGATGACTAAGAAGGCAAAAAGAGGTATATTTTTCACCATCATGAGAGTAGGACATTCACCATGCGGCGGTCAAGGGATAATCATGGCGGCGCTGCTGTTTATACTGGGCTGCGGCGGGAGCGGCGGGGAAAAACCCATTGTTCTTCCCGCGAGCCCCCTCCTGTCCAGGGACAGTATAGGCTACGGGGTGATTATTTCTTCCTACACCCATGTTCTTGACCAGCCCCAAAGCAGCGCCCCTTCCCAGGGCTATGTACGCAGGGGTTCCATTGTGCGGATTCTGGAACGGCAGTTGGTGCGGGAAAACGGCGGGAGCATAGCCTGGGTATTGGTTGAAGGTGATTACCGGGGCTGGCTTGAGGAGAGCAACATACAAATCTACGACAACGAATCCCAGGCCAAAACCGCCGCGGGACTGCTTTCCTAGATGGCCGGGTTCCTTTTTCCCGCCGTCCCCCTGAGGTGGTTTATTCCCCCTTTTGCCGGGGCGCTGATAGGTTTTATCACCAATGTAATCGCCATCAAAATGCTTTTCAGGCCCCTTAAAGAAATCCGGGTCTTTGGCCTGCGCCTTCCCTTTACGCCGGGTATACTGCCCCGGGAAAGGCACGCCCTCGCCCTGAACATAGGGGCCATGACCGAAAAGCATCTTCTTACCGAGGACCTTATACGGAAACGCCTTGACGACGCCGGATTCCGCGGCCCCATGCTCAACCTGGTTTCCCTGGCAAGCGGACGCCTTTTCTCCTCTCATCTGAAAGAGAATTCCTGGTTCAATTCTGAAAAAGAAACGCCGTCAGACGCGGCCCGCTTTCTTGCCCGTCTTGTCCGGGCGGCCCTTGATTCGCCCCTTTTGGACGCCGCGGCGCTTTCGCTCTGTGCCGCCTTTCTCGAAAAAAGCAAAGGGAAAACCCTTCGGGCCGCTCTCGGCGAAGAAAGATCCTCCCTGCTTGTAAAGAAGCTGGCCGCCCTTGCCTCGGCGGGCCTTGGGAGCGGGGCTTTTTCCTCGGCCATTGCCGCCCTGTTCGGACGGCAGTACCCGTCCGTGGTCCGTTCCTTCATTGACCTGCTCAGGGATAAAGAGGTCCATGACGAACTTGAAACCCAGGGGAGGATTTTTCTTTCCGCCACCATACTCAAGCTCAACGCGGTGCAGCGGTTTTTTATTTCCGCCGGCCAGTACGACAGAACCCTCAACGAACGAATGGGGGAAATCGTCGATGATTTTATAAACCGGCTTGAAAAGGGCCTTAATGACGAACTGACTCAGGAGAAGGCGGCCGCTTTTCTCTGTGCCAGGGCGCCGGAATTTATCGGAAACAACAGTGAGGGGTCCGGGGCCTTTCTCGAAGCCCCGCTTGCGGCCTTTCTCGATACGGACAGCGGCGAGGTTCTCGCCCTGCTGCTCAGGTTCTTTTCTCCCGCTCCGGGCGAAAAATCCGGGACGGCCTTAGAGGGAGAGGAAGTGGCCGGGTTCCTTAGTACGCTGCTGCGCCGCAAGGCCGGGGACGAGACCGGCATGGCCCTGGCCCTGGACGCCTTTTTACGCGGGCACGGGGAGGATAATCTGGCCGGCCTGTTTGGCCTTGATGAGAAAAAGAAAGCGGCCATTGACAAGTGTATTGCCGGCGCCCTGCTCGGGGGGATAAGGGAAAGGGCCAAAACCATACTCGCTTCCCTTGACATAAAAACCATTGTGGCCGAAAAGATAGATTCTCTTGATATGCTTGAAGTCGAAAAAATGGTCCTCGGCATTATGGCGGACAAGTTCAAATGGATAGACATTTTCGGCGCCATACTCGGCGGCCTTATCGGACTTGTCCAGGTACTGTTGGGCCGTTTCTCGCTCTAGTGTTCTGCCGTAATGTTTCGTCTCCGGGGATGAGGAATTTTAAGGTGCTCTCGTCAAGTTCCAGAACTATTGTTTCGCCCGGCAGGGGCAGGGGGATTCTCTCTTTCTCCTCAACGGGAAATTCAACGCCGCCTTCAAGTTCGGTAATCAGTATCATCCTGTTTCCCTCAAAAACAGAGCGCCGGTAAAGCGCCGTAATCCTTTTTGCGTTGCGCCTTGAGGTCTGCCCGGCCGCGCGTATCCCGTCGCGGGGAACAAAAAACAGGGCCCGGCCGTTTTTTCCGCAAACGGCTTTTCCCCTGATGGCAAGGGGGCCAAGGGGCGTGTCGGCAAGGCTGGCGTCCTCTCTTTCTT
>JAIRXO010000274.1 GCA_031268255.1 Spirochaetaceae bacterium | reverse complement strand
CATGGGGATATACCAAAGCGAGTCATAAACTCAATCTTGAGACAAGCCGGCCTGGAATAGGATCGAAGGAGAAAACAGTGAAATATATCTATCCTGCAATTTTTTATCCTGAAGGCGATGGCAGATTTTCGGTGGAATTTGCGGATTTTGAACTTGCCACATTCGGAGAAGATTTGGCCGATGCTATGAGTATGGCCGCTGATGCCGCGGCCGGTAGAATCTTTTCGATGCTTCGGGATGGCGAAAAACTCCCTGAACCGGGCAATCCCAAAAAAATCAAACCGGATAAACAAAACGGCATTGTATCATTGGTATATATTGACCTTGACAGCTTAAAGGTGAATCACGATGAAACACCGGTAAAAAAGACCCTGACCATTCCATCGTGGCTTAATAAGGCCGCCGAGCGGAAGAACATCAATTTTTCATCCACCCTCAAGGATGCCCTGCTGGAAAAATTGGCTCAATAATCCCGGCAGGGAGCCTTCCGCCGGAAAACTTTACCCGGCGTTCTCAGTGCTTTTTTCGTTCAGGCTCCGTATATGGGCGGCTATTTTAGAATCTTCCTGTTTGATGTGTTCTACCAGCCAATGAACAAGAATGGAATTGACATCCTCAAGGAGTTCTTCCGAGCTGCCTGATGTCTTGTACCTGGCGGCGAGGGCGGCTACGGTTTTTTTGAATTCCTCGTGGGTTTTTTTATGGGCCTCAAAGTCAGGATAGTTATATTGAATTTGCAGGGCTTCTTCGTCGGCAAAGTGGCGTATGGTGTAGGACGCGAGGAAATTAAGGGCGTCGCCCAGTATCCCGGCGCCCTGGCCCTTTGTGCAGGCTTCGGCGAGGCTGCTGGTAAGTTTGAATATCTGCCTGTGCTGGGAATCTATGGTGCTGTTTCCGGTTTCCAGATCGGCTGTCCAGGCTATTCCGTATTTCCAGTTTTCATCGCCGCCGGAATTCGCCTCGCCGTACTTTATGAGTCTGGTAAGGGCGCTTTTGTCCGGGAACAGGTATTTGCGGAGTTTGGCGAGGACTTCTTCGATGTCCAGGGGCTTGCCGACATGGTCGTTCATGCCGGCTTCAAGGGCCTTTTCTATGTCCTCCCTGAAAACATTGGCGGTCATGGCCACAATGGGAACCAGAGTTGAACGGGGCGTATCAAGGGCCCGTATGCGCCGCGTAGCCTCATAGCCGTCAAGTTCGGGCATCTGAACATCCATAAAAATCATGTCGTATTTTTCGGGGCAGGCGCTGAACATACTCAGCGCCTCGGCGCCGTTCCCGGCGCAGTCAATGCTGATTTTTGTCGGTTCAAGAAGGGCGATGACTATTTCCCTGTTTATTTCCACATCCTCGGCGAGGAGTACGCGGAAGCCCTCAAAACGGTCGGGGGCTTTATCTGAGTCCTGCCGCTTTTCTTCGGGGCGCTTTACGCCTATACATTCATTGATAAGATCGGCGACGGCTGAGGGAAAGAGGGGTTTGGCAAGGTACTTGTCCACGCCGGCCTTTTTCGCGTCGTCCTCAATGAGGCTCCATTCGGTACCGGAGATCATGGTTACCACAGATTTTCCGGCGTTCTGTTTTCGTATGCGGCTGGAAAGTTCCATGCCGTTCATGCCGGGCATTTTCCAGTCTATAAAGTAAATGTCATAGGGCCCGTTTTTTTCGAGCAGCCTGAGGGCTTCTTCCCCGCCTTCGGCCACATCGCAGGCTATGCCGAAGCGCCGGGAGATTTCGGTAAAGTAGCGCCTGATTTCTTCTTCGTCGTCAACGGCGAGTATGCGCACATTGCCCCAGTTTACCCCGGACTTGAGCAGGGACCTGCGGGTATCGGCGCCTTTTTTAAGGGGCACGGTAAAGATGAAGGACGCGCCCCTGCCCAGTTCCGATTCAATCCATATTTTTCCGCCCATCATGTCAACGATGCGTTTTGAGATCGCCAGGCCGAGCCCTGTGCCGCCGAACTTTCTGGTTGTGTTGCTTTCGGCCTGTTCAAAAGAATTGAAAAGTTTCTCCTGCTGTTCGGCGCTGATACCTATGCCGGTATCACTTACTTCGATCTGAACGGTGCAGATACGGCCGTCGTCCTCTTCGCGAAGAAGCTGGGCGTTAAGCCGCACGGTTCCCTGTTCGGGGGTAAACTTTACCGCGTTTGAAAGCAGGTTGGTAATGACCTGGGAAAGCCTCTGGTCATCACCGATGAGTATACGGGGTATCTTTTTGTCTATGGTAACATAAAAGGACTGGTGTCTTTGGTCAACCCTGAAGTTGATGACATTGACCGCCTTTTGGAGCATTTTTTCAAAATCAAAACTCTCAGGCGAAAGTTCCAGTTTATTGGCTTCTATTTTTGACATGTCCAGTATATCGTTGATGACGCCCAAAAGATGGGTAGAAGCGTCTTCGATTTTTCCGAAGGCATAGTCTTTCTTTTCCGTGTCGGCGGCGTTTTTGCCTATGGCGGTCATGCCTATGATGGCGTTCATCGGGGTGCGCATCTCATGGGACATATTTGAAAGGAAATCCCCCTTGGCCTTGCTTGCCTGCATTGCCTGTTCCAGGGCGGCGGTCCTGTCCTCGTCCAAACGGTCCCTGGCCACGGCTCCGGCTATGGCGCTGCTTACCATGACGGCAAGCTGGGCGTCGCTTTCGCTCCATTCCCGTTTGGTCTCACATTCTTCCACGCTGAGTACGCCCCATAACGCGTCGTCTATATACAGGGGCGCCCAGATAAAGGATTTAAGATATGAATCCCGCAGCGTCCGGTACCTGTCCCCCGCAGCGGACAGGTCATTGACGCGGATGGCCGGGATGACGCCTGTTTCGGGTGTTTTCCGGGGGAAGGAGGCGGTGAAGATATCGTTAAAGCCTGTTTCCCCGCTTTTCCATTTTTCATGGGAATACCAGGCGTAGGCCGGTTTTTCGCCGCCGCTTACGGAAACGAGAATCCTCGCGACGCCCATGAACTCTCCCATGCGCCCGAGGGCGTTCAGGATGAGATCGGACACCGGCTCTCTGGATATAAAGCTCTGGGAAATATCCGACATGAGTTCCTGTTGTTTGAGCCTGGTGTTAAGCATGGCCTCATTTGCGTTGCGCACAACGGCGTTGGCGAGAAGCAGGCTGCCCGAGCGGAGTATGCTTATTTCGTCATTGGAAAACAGCCGGTCCTGGTGGCAGTCGTCAAAGCTGACAAAGCCCCAGAATTTTTTCTGCAGATACACCGGAATGGCGAGTACGGACCTGACGGAGCAGGACGCAAGGAATTCCCTGTCCTCATCGGGGAGTTCTTTTACCGGACTGTTGACGCATCTGCCCCCGGCGAATATTTCTTCCCAGGAACTGAGTTTTTCAAGGAGGCCCGAACCGGTTCTTTCCCTGAGGGTATGAGCGCCAAAGCCGCCGTCTTTAAGCCACTCGTATTCCTGGTTATATTTGGACGTTCTGCCTGTGATGTGTTTTTTCCAGATATACATGCGGTCGGCGTCAACACAGAGGGCAAGAACTTCCATGGCCCTGAGCAGGGTTTTTTCAAGATCCCCTGATTCTGATGAAAGGAGCATCCCGGCCGCCTGGTTTACCACACTGAGCAGTTTGTCCCGGTGGCAAAGCTCGTTCTGTGCCCGTTCGGCTTTTTTCCGTTCGCTGGTATAGATGCGGTTCTGGAATACGATAACCGCGCCTATGCTGAGACCGACCACTACCAGGGTCTGCACATGGTCCAGATAACGGTATGTTCTGCTGATAGCCGGAATAAAACGGGCAAAGGACGGCAGGGAACTTAAATAGTAACAGGCTACAATCAGGAGCAGATGGCCGCAGAGAAAGATGACCCGGCTTTTCCCCCGGAGAAGGAGGAATACCACGACAATACTCAGCACAAAGTAGCCCGCCATGGAACTGTCTATGCCGCCCATGGTGAAATACACCAGCGGGAAGAGTATATCGCAGAGTACAAATACCGTTATCCAGCGGCAGAGGGTATAGAGCCGGAAATGGTTGGAGATAAACATCATGCCGGCTATGGCAATATTGAAACCCAGAATTATCAGGACAAGGTATATGTTGGACCCCATGATGATGCGGGTTATCATGGCGGTAAAAGCGGCTGCCATACCGACGAGGTATATGACATTCACCATTCGGGCTTCTAGGGAAAGCTCTTCCGAGTAAATGTATTTTTCCAGAAGAACCTTAAAAAACCGCAATATACTCCCCTGATTTCGTTTCAAAGTATACCTAAAAAAACCTGTTTGGGCAAGAATTGAAGCGGCGGGACTGGATTTTTACCTGATTTGGTGGTATTTTATACTAAAGGAGTTCTTTATGGGGAATAAATCTTTTCGGGTACTTGCGTTCCTTCCGGCGCTGGGTTTTTTCAGCCTGGTTTCCTGTACGGACTTCTTTT
>JAIRXO010000022.1 GCA_031268255.1 Spirochaetaceae bacterium | reverse complement strand
AACTTAAAGCCTTCTTTACCCTGGGGAACTCGAAGCTGCTTTATTCGTCGCCTTATACGGAGGCGGCCATTACAGGCTACAAGATAAACGACGGCGGACGGTTTGTGGCGGAATGAGGTAAGAGCAGGAGGCATGACCGCACGGAAAGAGTAAGAATTATTACCACGAAAATATATTTTGCCTGTGTACTGCGGCGGGTTCGTAATGAGCCCATTACGCGCCCATCCCTTCACCATGATTCAGGCGACCCCTTCGGGGTACGCTCCTTCGTCGCTCGCCTGCATAAATGGTTCAGGGGCGGGCGCCCACCCGCCGCGTAAACAACAACAATGTTTCATGGTATTCATTCTTCATTCGTGATGTTGGTGTGGTTCATGAGGTTTACTTTCATCGAAGAAAGCATATAATCATCTTATGGAGCAATGTGTCTTTCATGCGATGAAGTGCCGTAAACAACTGCGGGAAATCGCAAATATTTAGGAGAATCCTATGGCAGCCATAATGACCGAAGAAGAAGCGGACGCGATTGACGAATTATACACCAACACAATCCCCCCTATACGGCAAGGCGTTGGCGGCCCCCTAACACGGCAGCGGGAACTTTTACGTTCCCTTGACGAAGTAAGCGCCAATTATCTTGTTACCAAGGCGGTATCTTCCCATAAAACGGTATCCCAGCTTATCGGCGAGCTGGTGCGGGAAAAGATACACGCCGATACGACGGAACCCGCCCTGCCGGATTAACCCGCCCTGCCCAATTAACCCGCCCCGCTCCCGCTTCCTGGCCGCCGTAGGCGGACAGCCCGACTTAGCGGTGAGAATTCTTAAATTTAACCACTATAAATGGTGACTGACACCCTTGCGGTTACGTTGTGTCCGTTGAGTACTTTGTGGTTAAAATTCTTCCTTGATGGGGGGTAGCGGGAGACAGGCAAAGCCTGGCTCCGGCGTAGGGGGGCGCGTAACAAAACTCCTCTCGGAGTTTTGTTTTGGAGTTTTGCAAAGCAAAACTCCACCGCGGGCGGTGTACGGCGGATGGCGGTGGGGAAATGCGCCCCCCTAAAATATATGAAGCGTATATATGGACTCTGGTTTTTGCATCTTTTTCCTGCTACAATGAAAAAATGGATTTTCAGTATACGGAACCGGGGGACCGGGGTATGGAAAAGGCCGCGGCGCTTCTTGAGTTGTGCGGGAAGGAATTGTCAAGGCGTGTTGTGGGGCAGCGGGAGATGCTTGACGGGCTGCTTTCGGCTCTTGTGGCCGGGGGTCATGTGCTTCTTGAGGGTGTTCCCGGGCTGGCGAAAACCAGGGCGGTCAAGAGTCTTGCCGAACTTACCGCGCTTGAGTTTAAGCGTATACAGTTTACTCCCGATCTCCTGCCGGCTGATCTTACCGGCACTCTGATCTGGGAACAGGCCAAGGGGTCTTTCTCGGTGCGGAAGGGGCCGGTTTTTGCCAATCTTATTCTGGCTGACGAGATAAACCGTTCTCCGGCCAAGGTGCAGTCGGCCCTGCTTGAGGCTATGGAGGAAAAGCAGGTTACTATAGGCGAGGAGAGTTATGCCCTGCCGGACCCTTTTCTTGTTCTCGCCACCCAGAATCCTATCGAGCATGAGGGAACCTATGCCCTGCCCGAGGCGGAGCTGGACCGTTTTTTTCTTAAACTTCGCGTAAGGTATCCTTCTCCTGATGAGGAGTTACGCATATTGAAATTCGCCGATCCTGATGGCGCCGGGGAGGATTCGGGGCCTCTCAGGGCGCTTTTAGACAGGCAGGCTCTTGCCTTTCTCCGTTCGGCGGCGTCCGGGGTGCATATTGACGAGCAGGTTAAGCGTTATATTGTATCGGTGGTTTCCGCCACGAGGCCTCCTTCTGCCAGGGTTTCTCCTGAGGACGCGAAAAAACTTGGCCGCCAGGATGTGTACCGCCATATTTCCTTTGGCGCTTCGCCCCGGGCTTCTCTTGCCCTGTACCGCTATGTCCGCGTAAGCGCCCTTTTTCAGGGCCGTTCCTTTGTTACTCCCGCGGATGTCAAAGCCGCGGCTCTTCCGGTTCTCCGTCACCGTGTCGTGCTTTCCTATGAAGCCGAGGCCGACGGTCTTGACGCGGACGGGGTTATTTCCCGCATACTTGCCTCGGTGCCTGTGCCCTGATTCGGCGATGAACAGGCGCGAACTGCTCGAAAAAATAAAAACGTTTCCCATCATTGCCCAGGGTCTTGCCGGGGATTTATTGGCCGGGGATTTTCGTTCCCTTTTCAGGGGTCAGGGTATAGAATTTGACGAGGTCCGCCATTATGAACGGGGGGACGAGATACGGTCCATAGACTGGAATGTGAGCGCCCGTTTTGGTACTCCCTATGTAAAGCAGTACCGCGAGGAGAAGGAAATTTCGGTGTCCCTGGTGCTTGACTGTTCGGCTTCCATGAGCTGCGGGAGCGGCGCGCTTAACCGCTATGACCAGGCGCTGCTTTCTTTTGCCCTCCTTGCCTTTTCCGCCGAGCGGGCCGCTCAGAGTCTGGGGGCGGTGTTCTTTGACCGGGAAATTATCAGGGTATCCAGGCCCCGCAAGGGAAGGAGTCATACCATGGCCCTTGTCAGCGCCGCGCTTCAGGCGGACCCTGTTGCCCGGCGGGGAGAAGGTTCCGCGGGCAAAGATAATGGAAGCTGCCTGGGCGCGGCTCTGGCGGGCGTAAACCGCCTTCTCAGGCGCAGGGGGCTTGTGGTGGTGATTTCCGATTTTCTCTGCGTCAACTGGGAGCAGGAGCTGGGCGCTCTCTGCCGTAAACACGATGTGATTGCCCTGCGCATCAGCGATCCCCTGGAAGAAGCCATGCCCGATGTGGGGCTGGCCCGCTTTGAGGACCCTGAGACAGGCGCCGGCTTTTACGGCGCCACGGGTTTTGCCTCGTTCAGAAAGGCCTGGGAACTCTGGCATCACGAGAGGCGGGAAAGCTGGCGCCTGATATGCGCCCGCAGCGGCGCGGCTCATCTGGAAATATCGTCGGCCCTTGACGCGGCGCCGGTACTGAGCCGCTTTTTTGGCGGGAGGCGGCGGGCATGACCGGGAAGGCGTTTGTTTCGGCATTTGGTTCCGTTTTTGTTTCGGCTTTTGGTTCCGCTCCGGCTGTCCTGGTTTTCGCCCTGGTTTTTGCCCTGGCCGTTCTGGTCGTCCCTGCGGGGGGGCCGCTTTTTTCCCAGGCCCTTTCCGGGGACGCGCCCTACATGATTCCCCGGAACGTGTATGTCGGGGATCAGGCGCGCCTTGTGGTGCCCCTTTCTTCCGCCTTTGCCCCGGCCCTTGCCGGCGGCCTTGGCGCGGCGGAACTTGGCACGGCGGAACTTTAGCGGGATGTTCCCGGCGATGATGATCTTTTGATACTCGGCCTCGCTTTGGAGCGGCGGGGAGATGGGCTGAGGCTCATTATTGATTTTGAAGCATACAGAACAGGCTGGGTGGAATTTCCGCCCATTGTTATTGGTTCCCAAAAAATCACCGGCCTCGGGGCGGAGATTAGTTCCCTGCTGGAAGCGGGTGAGGAGGGAAGGCTCCTGTCCCCGGCGGCCCAGGCCCTGCCTGTTCCCGGAACGGTCCTCATGGTCTACGGTTTTTCAGGCGGCGCCCTTGTCTGCATCATTGCCTTTTCCCTGCTTTCCGCGGGGCTGGTAAAAAACAGGGACGAAGCGGGCCGCCGTTTCCGCAGAAAAAAGGCGCTGCGCATTATGCGAAAGGCCATACGCCGCCTGAAAGACGAAATGGCCAGGGCGGATTTTTCTCCCCCTCTGGGCGGGGAACTGCTCGGGAAGCTCTCCCTGGCGCTGCGGCGCTTTCTTTCGGATATGCTGGGGGTCAACTGCCTCTCCCTGGTTCCTTCTGAATTTTCCGGTCTTGATTTTGAAAGGACAGGCGATGGTCTCTATGGCGACGGTCTCTATATTGCGGAAAATCTCGATTTTCTCGCGTCGTTTTTTTCCCGCTCCGATTCCCTTCGTTTCGGTTTCGGCATTGACCGCTCCCGCGTTGTTTCCATGGTGGAAGAAGCCTCCGCCTTTATCACGGCCTTTGAAAAATACAGGCCGCCCTCTTCTCGGGAAGAAACAGGGGGGAGGCCGTGAGCGTGGCATTTGAAGCGCCGCTGGTCCTTGTTATAGGCGCTGGTCTTTCCCTATGCGCCCTCATCATGGGCCGTTTCAGGAAGGATGATTTTACCCTCCTCGTGCCCCTGGGCGCTCCGGGCGGGGCCTCCTTCAGGCCGCCCTTTGGCGTTGACAGCCTGGTGCGCCTTCTCAGGGCCGCTAATGTCGCGGCGCTGGTTCTGCTTTTTATTGCCGCTGGAGGGCCTGTTTTTATTGCTTCGGAAACGGTCTGGCTTTCGCGGGGCGCTGATATTGTGTTCATCCTTGACGTAAGTCCCAGCATGGCCGGTATTGACATGAACGGCAAAACCCGTTTTGACGCCGCCCGTGACCTGGTCCGTTCCTTCGCGGCGACAAGGCCCCAGGACGCCCTGGGTCTCATAGCCCTGGGCGCCGACGCGGCCCTTCTCGTGCCTCCGACTGTTGACCGGGAGGCTTTTTTCACCCGCCTTGACGGGCTCCGCATAGGCGAACTGGGGGACGGGACCGCCATAGGTACGGCCCTGGCCCTGGCCGCGCTTCATATACGGAATTTCCGCGGCTCGTCCCGGCGTTCCGTCATACTTATCACCGACGGCGAGAATAACGCCGGGCCGGTGCATCCCGAAAACGCCGCCGCGTCGCTCCGTTCAGGCGGCGCCGGTTTCTGGGTGATAGGCGTGGGCGGCGCCGGCGAAGTGCCCATAGACTATGTTGACCCGCTGACAAAGACGCGGATGACAGGAACTTTTGATTCCCGCTACGACCATGACAGCCTCAGGTCCATAGCGGAAAAGGGCGGCGGCGCGTATATCGCCGCGCCGTCGGCAGAGAGCTTTGCCCTGGCATTTGCCCGCCTTGACAGCGGGGAACTCAGCATAGGCCGTTCGGGGGTGATACGCAGGCGTATTCCCCTTCACGAACCGCTTATCATCGCCGGCCTGCTGCTCCTGCTCGCGGTCCGCATACTGCGGCGTTATGTGCTGGGGGCCCTGTGGTGAGTTTTGACAATGGACGGGTTCTGTTTTTTCTTTTCCTCCTTATACCCCTGGCCCTGTGGTCATTTTCCCATTATCGCGGAAAGCGCCGGGGCCTTATGGCTTTTCTCGGCGCCCTCGGCCCCGAAGAACAGCGCCGGCTTCTTGAGGAAAACGCCCGGAACTTCCGGCGTTCGGAACTGTTCTTTTTTCTGTTTCTCTGCTTGACCCTTATCGCCCTGGCCGGACCCCGCTGGGGCATACACCTCGTGCCCGAGATGAGGAGGGGTGTTGATGTGGTTATCGCCCTGGATGTTTCCCGGAGTATGGACGCCCGGGATACCAGTCCCTCACGGCTCCGCCGGGGCGCTCTCATTGCCGAAGAACTGGTCAGGGCCTCTGAGGGGCTCCGTTTCGGCCTTGCCCTGGGACGGGGGAGGGGAGTGCTGACCGTTCCCCTTACCGGCGACGCTGAGGCGGTGCTGAATTACCTCGCCGTGGTTTCTTCTTCGTCGGCATCAGGCGGCGGTACAAATCTTGAGGATCTCCTTGACGCGGCTTCCGGGGCTTTTCAGGAAAGCCTTCCGTCCAAAAGGCGAATAGTGCTTTTTTCCGACGGCGAGTCCCTCTCCGGTTCCCTGGAACGCGCCGTGGAAAGGCTTAAATCCCGCGACACGGCCCTGGTCGCCGTTGGCCTCGGTTCTGAGGAAGGAGCGGTGATTCCCCTGGGCGGGGGACTGGTCCTTGACGGGAATGGAAAGCCGGTAACCAGCGCCCTGCGCCGGGGGCCGCTGCGTTCCGGCGCGGAAAGAACCGGCGGCGTCTATATAGACGGGAACAGGGAGGATGCCGCCCTTACCCTCAAAAACCATATTGACGGCCTTGCCTCCGAGGGCGCTGCCGGAGGGGTACGGCGCGAAAGCAGGCCCCGCTGGCGTCTCTTTATGACAGCGGGATTGTGCGGCCTTTTTCTTTCCCATACCGGGCGGCGGAGGGTGCGGAGATGAGAAAGCTGCTTATTGCCGTTCTGGTTGTCGCCTGTTCGGGCTGCGCGGGAGGGGTCCGCGAAAAGCTCCTCATTATGGAGGGGAATTTTCACCTGTCATCAGGGCGCTACAACCAGGCCATAGCGGCCTATATGAACGCCCTTGCCCTTTCGGGCACGCCCTACGGCGAGTTTGCCCTGGGCACGGCGTATCTGGCCATGAACGAGGACGCCGCGGCCCTTGAACGCTTTGACAAGGCGAAGCGCGGCCTTGCGCAAAACAGCGAAAAAGACCGGGAATTACTGTACCGTATTGTCTATAATACAGGTATTATTTATTTTGAAGCAGGGGACTACGGGGAAGCCGCGGGGGCCTTCAGGAATGCCCTGCAATACGACAGCCGCCGCGCCGGGGCAAAACGGAATCTGGAACTGAGCCTGCTTTCCCTTTCCCGGGACGCGGCCGCCGCCCCTGACGCCTCACGCATGGAAAATGTTGAATCCGGGGAGGGCGATACCCTCCTGGAATATATACGCCAAAAGGAGCGGGAACGATGGAAGAGCCGGGAAGAAAACGAGCCTTCCCCGGGCATGGATTACTGACACCGCGATGCCTGAGGGCAGGTACGGTTCTCGTTCTGCTTGCGGGCCTCGCCGCCGCCGTCCACCCTGACGAGGCTCTTACGGCTATTGTGCAGGCGGGGCCCGGTCCGGTACAGGTCAATACACCCTGGGTCATTACCCTTCTCGTGGACCACGGGAAACCTGAGGAACTCAAGGTTGAACTTCCTCCCCTCACCGGGTCCCTGGTCCTGGAACGCGTGCGCACCGCGCCCAGGGTGATGGAAGGCGGCGGGGAGGAAGTCTGGACCAATATTGAATGTGTCCTTGTCCCCCGGCGGGAAGGAAGGGCCGTCCTGGAATTCCTTAAAGTGAAAGCCCCCGGCGGGGAATTTGTTACCGGACCCCTGAGCGTGGAAGTTTCCGGCGATCCCCTGCTTCCAGAGGCGTACCATCCCCGCCTTTCCTGGGCGCCGCTTCCCCTGTTCAGGGTGGGCGAAAGGACAGAACTTACCCTTTTGCTTTCAGGCTGGGACCCCTCAAGGCCCCTGGTTTTTCCCCTGCCGTTTCAGGTAACCCTGTCGCCGTCACTGATTCTGGAAAGCAGGGCGCCCCTCCCGGACGAACGGATTTCAGGCGCCGTCCTGGTACTCGTCTGCATCCCCCTTGAAAAGGGGCCCGTTTCCCTGCCGCCTCCTCGCCTTGAGTATCAGGGCGAAAGCCTCAGCGCCCCGGCCCTGAACTTTACCGTGGCGGCCCCTGCGGCCCCTGAGATGAACGCGGCTCCTGAGATGAACGCGGTCCCCGCGGCAAACGTCCCCAAGGACGGCGGGAGCGTTCCCCTGTCCCCGGCCAATGCCGGGGAGCCGCGGAACCCCGCGTTTCCCCAAAAGAGAACGCCCTTTCTTCCTTTTGTCAGGGCTTCGTATATTTCCCTCGCGGAACAGGCGGAAGCCCTCTGGAAGGAAGGTGATTACGCCGGGGCTCTGGCGGCGCTTAGGGAGGGGGAACGGGACCTCGGTTCAGGGCCCGCCCTCGCCACCCTCCGCCTCGAAGCGGAACAGGCCCTGGGCCTTGACTTTAGCTACGATGAACCCTGGAGGCCCAGGCTCCTTCTCCGCGTGGCTGCCATACTGTTTTCCTTTGTCCTGGTGGCCCTGTGCCTTTTTGGAATACTCCGCCGTGTCAGGGGGGAACGCTTTGTCCGCGTATCTGCGGTCATTCTGGCTGCCGGACTATTGCTTGGCCTGGGCGGCATTGCCCTTACCAGGAAGGGGCTTCCCGGCGCGGGGAACAAGGCGGTTTTACGCGGAGGCGCCGCCTACAGGGTGCCTGACGCTTCCTCGGGTGTTTCGTCTGAAATCAGGGAAGGGCAGCCGGCGCTCATACGGGCCCGTACAGGTCTTTGGGTCTATGCCGAAACCTACGACGGGCTTTCCGGCTGGGTTCCCTCGGACAGGGTTGTTTTTTATTAGGAGTGGCTGTGGATTTTAAGGATATCCTTGATGAATGGGAACGCCGCAACCCCCGGTCCGGGACAGCCCTGCCCAAAGAGGCTGATGTTGGGAACAGCGGAACGCCGGGGGCAAGACGGCGGCGGCTTTTGGCAAAAAAACCTGACGCGGTGATTGATCTTCACGGGCTGACCCGGGATGAAGCCTGGCCGGCGCTGGAACTTTTTTTCCGGGACGCCGGAAACAGGGGTCTTGAAAAGGTGCTGATTGTTCACGGCAAGGGGAACCACGCCGAAGAAAGGGACGGCCTTCCGGCGGGTCTCCCCCCGCTCAGGGCGCTGGTAAAGGCCTTTATTGAACGCTGTCCCCTTGCCGGGGAAAGCGGATACAGCCCGGCCCGGCAGGGCGGCAGCGGGGCGACCTGGGTGCTGATCAGGAAAAAATGAGGTTTCACTCAGGCAATGCGCAAGGGATTGGAGGGGTTGCGAAGCAAGCCCCCGCAGGGCTGCCCCTCCGGGGGCAGACCGAGGAGGCCGGAGCGCGGAAGCGCGGAGCCCCGGATTGCCCGGTCGGGTCTGTCCAGGAAGCCGGTTGCTTCCCGGACAGCCATTGCATTTGCTCCCGTTTCTTTGAAACGGTGCGCAAATGCCACAATAAGGAAGCTGTCCGAACAAGTTTTTCAAACTTTTCGGACAGCCCCGTTTTTTTTCGCGCCGCCGTCCGGCGTCACGCGAGGACCTGCGCTGTTACCGCCACACAAACCAGAGGAAGAGCGCCGCGGCGCCTGTCGTGATAAAGGTAAAGGGAAGGCCGACCTTGAGCCAGCCGGGAAAG
>JAIRXO010000106.1 GCA_031268255.1 Spirochaetaceae bacterium | reverse complement strand
AGCGATTCTTGATTCAGGGGAACTTCGCCGGGGATGCGCGCAATATATAGAACTTAACCGTGACGATCATGAAGGTCTTGCCCGTTTTATCCGTGAAAAGCGTCCCGACGGCATACTCTGTTCCAACGATCTTACCGCTGTGCCGGTACTGCGCTCCTGTGATACCCTGGGAATCCGGGTTCCCGAAGATATATCTCTGGCGGGTTTCGACAACCTCAGCCGCCAGATGCCGCTTTCCCGCTCCATCACCAGCATTGAACAGCCCCTTCAGGATATAAGCCGCAGCGCCCTCTCCCTGATGATACACCTTATCAACAGCCCCAAAATGCCGCCCTGGCACATTACCTTTCCCGGCGTGCTTGTTATGGGGAACTCCACCATATAAGCGGAGCCGGTTTTTTGCCGTGCGCATAGCTGGCGCCAGAGCGCGTCCTATCCCCCGCACAGGGCGAGGGCGAATTTTTCGACCTGGGCAAAATGTTCCGGGGTTAAATACCGTGCGCTGTCTTTGGGGCTGTTGATGCGTTTCCAGACCGGCGGGAAAAAGGAAAGGCCGGATTTTTTTTCCGCCTGGCCGAGGACGAGGCAGTCAAGCAGTTCGGGTCTGCGCTTTAGTGCCCGCGCCAGATCTGCCGCCTCGGCGGAGGGGAGGCAGGTGATGGTCTGGGCGGCTAGACCTGAGCGGAGAAAGCCCGGATCATCCGAGAAGGGTGTAGGCGCGAGGAGGACGCTGTCAAGAAAAAGTTTCCGTGCTGTCTCAAAAATCCGCTCCCTTTCCCTGGCAAGGGCCCTTCGTATTCTGTCGGAACCTGAGCCTTCCTTTTCTTTAAGAAGCCGGTCGGCGGTGGTGGAAACAATCAGGGTGTCTCCTGTTCCGCAGCAGTCGAAGATAAAAAAGTCCGAAGAAGCAAAACCTTTTTCAGCGAGGAAGCGGGCAAGGGCAAGGGAGCCCTGGTCCTCAAGGCTGCCCCCTCCCGGCACTTCCTCATGGTCGGTAAAGATGATGAGCCAGTTTTCTTCTTTTTCCCTGATGAGTTTTTTCGCCGCCTCAATCAGTATGAACACCGCAGCGCTGTTGTCATTGGCGCCGGGGCTTCCTTCGCTGCGGTCATAATGGGCTACCAGTACGGTTTTGGGGACGCGGTTTTCCGCCTGGGTTTTCTTTTCCCGCTCGCCGCCGCCCCGCACAAAAAAATGCCTGCTCTCTCCCAATCCCAGTACGCGGTGGGGAAGGCCGGCTTCTTCCAGGAGCGAGGCGAGTACGGCAAAGCGGCAGGCCAGGGGATCGGTAAATTCCCCGAAGCGCGGAAACCCTTTGTCTGTCAAACCCCGCTCCTGAATATTCTGCTTAAAAAAACCGAAAGATAATCCCTGAGCCCCGAAGGTTTTCTGCCGAACTTTTTGTTGAATTCCGCCACCGCGTCAGACAGGGAATAGCCCGCGCCGTATTTTTTTTTCAGGAGGTCCCAGTACTGTACTATCCAGAGGTAGAGATCCCCTTCTGTGGCGCCGGGGAATAAATAGCGGATTTTTTCGTCCTTGACGATTTCGATTATGGGCCTGAACACATTGTAGTACCAGGAAATAAGTGCGTCCTGAAATGGTATGGCGTCAAGTACTTTCTCGTTGAGAAAATATTTGTGGACCAGTATGTGTTCGTATACCAGGTCGTAAGCGCCCGGGGAGGAAAAATCAAGATCATCACAGCCCGAAAGTTTTCCGAAATTCGTTTTATCATAGAAAAGTTTTTTCTCGTATTCAAGGACGGCTTTTTTAAGATCAGAGGTGGTCATTGACGGGTCTATGGGAATTTCGCTCGAAAGGCTTATAACTTCCGCGTCAATGTATAGGCTGCCCTGGCTTCGGGCGACCGATACCCGGTGATTTCCGTCCCTGACAAAGTATACGCCCCCTATCTCATAAAGCTGTATGGGCGGGAGTACCAGGTCCCTGATATGGGCCTTGTCAACCTTTTCCCAGCGGGTCCGTAAATATTCGTGTCTGGGCAGAAAATACTTGTTAAAATCCCTGTAGCGGCCTTCGCTTCCTACTATCAGATCAAGGGGCACTTCAAGCATGCCTTTGTAGGTTTCGTTCTTGGGTTTGAGTATTTTTTTGACATCTTCCAGGGAAAGAAGATTGTCCCTGCCGGCATGAAAGAGATGCTGGAGCCTTGAGAGCAGTGCCCTGCCTCTTGCGCGGGAAAAATCTTCCGAAGCCTGCATGGATTCAAAATCTCTCATCGCCTTTCCTCAAAATCAATGACATGGTGGCCAAAGGCGTTTATCACCCTGGTTTTGCGGTACTTGCTGTCCCTTACGGAATTCAAATCGTACAGGTGTACATGGCCGTGTATGAGATACGCGGGCTTAAAGACTTCCATAAACCAGCGGAAGGCCTTAAAGCCCCGGTGGCAGGGGTCGTCAAGGTCGTGGATGCCCCTGGGGGCGGCGTGGGTAAGGAGTATGTCCACAAAACGGCCCCGGAATACGCGGTTAAAGATCAGGCGCGGGATAAGGGCGATTATCCTGAGGTACATTTCAAAATCGGTAAACTGGTTGTCTCCCCGGTTATACCGCATGGAACCGCCTAAGCCCGCCACGAGGAGCCTGCCTTCTTTTACTACCCTGAACCCCGCGTGGGTGGCCCCGGAACCCTGGTAAACATCCGCCCTGAACTCAGGCGGAGAGAACATATCTTCCCGGCGCAATGACTCAAGGTTGTGGTTGCCGAATACAAAGAGCAGCGGTTTGTTCAGCGAGGACACGATAAAATCAAGGTAATCCATGGGAAGGTCTCCGGCGCTGAGTACCAGGTCTATGCCGGCGAAGCGTTCTTTTATGGACGCGCTGTACACCAGCGGATCGATCTGATCGGCGACACAGAGTATTTTCATCAGCGTTTCTTGTTCCCGCCGTAGTCAATCTTTTGCAGCAGTTCCTGAAGCTGTTCCTTGTTGAAAAGTTCCACCGGCCGGGAATCGGCAAAGTCAATGGCTGAACGCAGAAAGCCCGAACTGGTTACAGCCATGGCCCTGGTCATGTTCTGGTTTTTCATATCATCAAGGAGGGTTCTGATTTTGCCCTCGTCAATCATGTCGGGGACGCGGAAGAAGCGTATGAGCCTCGGCGCCTTGCGTATGTTCCGCCATTTTGCCGAATCGTTCTCCACGGCGATTATATCGCTGCCTGAGGGAGAAACCTTTTCATCCTGAACCGTAAAGGCCAGAGCCTGGACAGCGATGGCTTTGCAGAGTTCGAGGAATTCCCCGCTTCCGGCGGTGAGGTAATCCTTCATCCTGTCGTCGGCCCGGTATTCCTGGTACTGGGAAAGTTTTGCCCCCACGTCGCGGAAGTTCTGTTTCCGCTCGTAGATTTTGTCCCACTGGGTTATGGCCTTGTCCAGTTCCCTGGTTTTTTCGTAGCACATGGCGAGGAAGTAACGGGCGTAGAGGGCCTCGGTGCTGCCTTCATCGCTGATGGCCCTGACCGCCCGGTCAAGTTCGGGTATGGCCTTGTCAACGGCGTTGAGGGACATATAACAGCCGCCCCGTTCAACCAGTGCCTTGACCTTGAACTTGGCGTCCCGCTGTGCTTTTTCAAAAGAGGCAAGGGCGTCCTGATAATCCTTGTTGTCCTTCTGTATCTTGCCCAGATAAAAGTATGCCTGGGCGTTGTCGCTCTGGTATTTTATGGCTGTCTCAAGTTCAGCCTTGGCGTCGGGGGTTTTTTTCTCCCTGTACAGCATGACGCCGAGTTCGTAGTGTATCTTGCCGTCCCGGGGGTTCAGTTCGCCCGCCTTGCGCAGGTATTTTTCGGCCATGTCGCCGCGGTTTCTTTCGGCAAAGAGCCTGCCGGCCCAGTAGTAGTACTCGCCCCTGGTACTTTCCATCTTGATGAGCAGAAGGTATTCCTTTAGGGCCTCCTCAAGCTGGCCGAATTTATAGTAAAGCTGGGCTGTCTGCCGGCGGAATTCAAGCTCCGGGATGATACCCCTGACGCCTATCTGATTGACGGCCTTGAATTCCAGAAGGGCAAGTTCGGCCTTGTTTTCCGCCAGGTAGGCCCTGCCCAGAAAATAGTGGGCCTCGGCGTTGCGCTGGTCCCTGGCGATCAGGGCCTTCGCGGCCTTTATGGCGCCCTGGGTTTTCCCCTTTTTAAGGAGCTTTTCCAGGGTTTCGATCTGCTGCGGCGCCGCTATGGATTTGATCAGCACGACGGCCAAAAAGCCGATGCCGACGCTGAGGATGATGATAATGGCTAACACTGGGTTCATGGCATATTCCGTTCAACTATGATATAGTGTATTATAGATAAACAATAGGGTGGGGTAAAGATGAAGAAAGCGGCTTTTATCGGGCTTGGCCTGTATTTCGTCCTGGCGGCGGAAATTTTTCCGCAGAATTCCTTTTCCAGGGGCGAAGAACTTTTCCTTGCCGATAAGCCCGGCGAGGCCCTGCCCCTGCTTGAGGCGGCCGTAAGCGAGGATGCCGCCCATGTCAGGGCCGCCCTGTATCTGGGCATGGCCTATATGCAGCTTAACCGGAACGACGAGGCCATAGCGGCTTTCAGAAAGATACTCCCCCGGTCGGGAAACCAGAGCGCCCTTGTGGCTTTCAATCTGGGGAATGTGTATTTTATCAAAGGGGAAAGCGTTTTTGCCGAACAGTTCTACACCCAGGCCGTACAGCAGGACCCGTCCTATGCCCCGGCCTGGCTTAACCGCGCCAATGCCCGTATAAAAAACGGCAGCCTCGCCGATGCGGTTTCCGATTACGAACAATACCTTGTTTTGGAGCCTCGGTCTCCGAAACGGGCTTCCATAGAAAGCCTGATGAGCCTTATCCGCAATGAATTTCGCACGGAAGAAGAAAGGCGCCTTGCTGCCGAAAGAGAGGCTGCGGAAGCTGCCGGGCGCAGGCAGCGGCTCCTTGAGGAAGTGGCCGCCTCGCTGCAGGCCGCGGCGGAAGAATCCAGGGGCCTTTCGGCGGGAAGCGAGAGCGTGCTGGATTACGAAGGTGAATTCGAACTGGAATAGCGCATGGGGAGTTTTTAATGAATAGAAAGAAAGTGCTTATCCTCGCCGGTGTAGGCGCGGCGGTAATCGTTCTCGCCGTTGTCTGTATGCTGTTTTTTTTCCGGGGGAAGGACGGCTCCGGGGGGAAGGGCGGAAGCCGGGCCAATACCCTGGCTTTAGCCGGGGAATATATAGAACGGGGAGAATACCAGAGGGCGCTGGACCTTCTTGACGGGCTTCTTATTGCCGACGCCGGTGATGATGAGGCCAGGGCGCTGCGGGACAAGGCCATAGCCGCCGGGCGGGGGGATGCCGGCAAGGACGGGGACGCTTCTCTTGCCGCCGCCGCGGAGGCGTTTAAGGAAGCCGTGTCCCGGCTTCCCTCAGGCGGCGGTGCCGGAGGAAGCAGCGGAAGCGGTAGTGCCGGAGGCGGCGGCTTTGGATCGCCGGGCGCGTCATCCGCCATGGAAGCCGCGGCATCCGCCGAGGCTGAACGCCGGGCTGCCCAGGAAGCCCTGGCCGAGCGCCGCCGCGCCGAGGAGGCCGAACTCGCGCGGAAATCCCAGGAAGTGCAGTCCCAAATGCGGGCGGTCAACGACCTGATTTCCCAGGGCCGCTCCGCCCTTGAGCGGGACAATTATCCCGCCGCCGCCGAAGCGTTTAAGGAAGCCGTCGCGAGGCTGCCTCCGGGCGAGGGCCATTTCGCCGCCCAGAAATACGCCGAAATAGGCGACGCCTACTACGAAACCTATGCCCGCAATCCCGCGGGCCCCTCGGCCGGAGAGCTTCTTAACGAATCAATTTCCCACGCCAGGCAGGCCATACAGAGAGACCCGGGAGAGGCCCTTCCCCATTATACCCTTGGAAAAATAAACCGGGATTTACAGCAGTGGGATAACGCCTCGACCGAACTCAAGGAGGCGGTGCGCCTTGACCCGAATAACTATATGTATTCCTTTGACCTCGGGCGGGTGTATTTTAACGCCCGCAAATTCGCCGACGCCAGGCAGACCTTTGAGACCACTGTCCACCTTAAACGGGATTTTGAACCGGCATGGTACAATCTTGGCGGAACCCTCAGAGTGCTGGGCCGCCAGGACGAGGCCCTTACCGCCTACCGGCAGGCCGTGGCGGTAAAGGCCGATTACGCCGTTGCCTGGCGGGAAATAGGCCGCATACTCTACGGGAAAAACGACTTTTCCGGTTCCATCAGTTCCTTTACCACGGCGCTGAGGCATGCGCCTAACGACCTGGCGTCACTGCGCGAGATGGGGGCGGCCCAGAGCGCCGCCGGTGATTACCGGGGGGCGGAGAGTTCCTTTACCCGCGCCCTTGAGGCCGCGCCGGATGACGGCCAGACCAATTACAATATGGCGGTGGTTAAAATAGCCCTGGACAAAAAGGGCGAGGCCCTAAGCTATGCCCGGAAGGCGGTTGACTCATCTCCTTCCAACGCGGTATTTGTCTATACCCTCGGCCTTGCCTGTGAAGAAGCGGGGGACAATAACAGCGCCATAACGAACTATACCCGGGCAGCTTCTTTGGACAAGAGTTATCTCCGTCCCCGCATCAACCTTGGCCGCCTGTACCTCGAAAACGGTTTTCCCGATCAGGCCCTGGCCTTTCTCAATGAGGCTTACAGCGTTGACGCTTCGGCCTTTGAGGTAAACAACAACCTCGGCGCCGCCTATGCCGGTAAAGAGGACTGGGAGCGGAGCGTTCTGCATTACGAGAAAGCCCTGTCACGGGAACCCGGCAATTCCACCGTCAGGGTGAAT
This sequence comes from Spirochaetaceae bacterium, assembly GCA_031268255.1. Taxonomy (GTDB): domain Bacteria; phylum Spirochaetota; class Spirochaetia; order Treponematales; family Breznakiellaceae; genus JAIRTD01. Next base: position 8,695 of record JAIRXO010000106.1, on the reverse strand, counting down.
CTTGCCAGGGCCTATGTAGGCGCCGGAAATCTCGGTGCGGCCCGGGACGCGTACCTTGCCGCACTGAGGACAGACAGGGATAACTGGGACGCCATCATGGAACTGGGCAAGACCTGCGCGGGCCTTCAGGACGGGGAACAGGCAAAGCGTTATCTCCAGGACCTTTTGAACCGGAATCCCGGTTATGAGCGCAGGGAAGAGGCGGAACGCATACTGGGAGGCTTGTAATGGCCAGGCCGAAAAAAATACAGAACTGGATTTTTATCCTTGTCCTGTTTGTTCTGTTCATCCTGGCGTGCAGGGTTTTTGCACCCTTCTTCTCGGTGTTTCTCTGGTCCACCCTGTTCTACATATTGATAAAACCACTGCATAACCGCGTGGTAAAAAATATCGGCGTAACAAAACTCAAAGACAAGGCGCTCAGGGTATTCTGGGCGGCCATCCTTGCCCTGGGGGCCATAATGCTGATTCTCATCCCCCTTGGCTTTCTGGGGTTTCAGGTTTTCAACCAGATACGGGAAATACTTGTTTCTCTCCGCGACATGTTCAGGGAAAGCCCCGACGCGCTCAGAGAGATACTTGAGGATTTTGTCTCGGTGGTCCGTACCGTTACGGGGGGGCAGTTATCCCTCAACGCCGCTTCGATTCAGGGCGAGATTATTTCTTCCCTTTCAGGAAGCATACAGCCCATCCTGTCCTCAGGCACCAGCGTATTCCGCACCCTGGGACGGTTTGCCCTTAACCTCGCCTTTATGGTTTTCTGCCTCTTTTTCTTTTTCCTTGACGGTTCCTATCTGGGGCATCTGGTACTCCGGGCCATTCCCATACGGAGCGACTATCTGGACCAACTGGTCGGAAAATTAAAGGGAATGGCACACAGCCTTTTTTTCGGTTACTTCATTGTGGCCGCCATACAGGCCGCCACGGCCTTTGTCATTTTTTTGATCTTCCGCGTCAAAGGCGTCCTGGTGTTCAGCGTGCTTACCTTTATCTGCGCCTTTATTCCCATGCTGGGCGCCGGTGTGGTCTGGATACCCCTGGGGCTTGTAAAGATAGCGACAGGAGATGTGATTGGCGGCCTTGTGTTTATGGGAATATGCGCCGGGACTGTTTCTATCATGGATAATATCCTGAGACCCCTGTTCCTCCATGACCGCATCAAACTGCATCCCCTGGTAATCTTTTTCTCCATACTCGGCGGCATCCTGGCCTTTGGCTTTGACGGGCTCATACTGGGGCCCGTGGTGGTGGTGCTCTTTCTTACCGTTCTCGATCTTTTTTTAAGTGAACATAAAATCGCGGAGGAATAATGAACGCCATAGTTACCGTGGTGGGTAAAGACAAGGTAGGCATCATCGCGGGGATAAGCGCCTTCTTCGCCGGCCTTAATATCAACATCATTGATATTACGCAGACCATACTGTCAGGAAATTTCGTTATGATGATGATGGTTGACCTGTCCGGGAGCGATAAGCCCCTTGATGCCATGAAGGCCGACATTGCCGGCCTTGGCGAATCAATGGGGGTTTCCATCAACATCATGCACGAGCAGGTCTTTAGCGCCATGCACAGGATTTAGGGGCCGGTATGCTTTTTACACCCTTTGAGATACAGGAAACCCTGGATATGTTCCTCAAATTCAAACTTGATATCAGGGCCATTACGCTGGGAATCTCTCTCCTTGACTGCGTGTCCCCTTCGGGAAAAGAATCCCGCCGCAAAATACGGGACAAGATACTTTCCGTCGCCGGAAAACTGGTCAGTACCGGAAGGGACATTGAGACCGAATACGGCATACCCATTATCAACAGGCGCGTTTCCCTGACCCCCATAGCCATTGTCGCTTCCGCTTCGGATGATGAGGACTACACTCCCTATGCCCAGACCATTGACCAGACCGTTTCCGAACTGGGGATAGATTTTGCCGGCGGGTTTTCCGCCCTGGTGCAGAAGGACTTTAGCTCAGGGGACAGGAAGCTCATCGCATCCATCCCCCGGGCCCTTTCCCTGACTGAGCGGGTGTGTTCCTCGGTCAATGTCGCCTCCACGAGGAGCGGCATCAACATGAACGCCGTGGGCCTCATGGGAGAGATAATCAAAAAGACCGCCGAAGCAAGCGCCGCGAGGGACGGCATAGGCTGCGCCAAACTTGTGGTATTCTGCAACGCCCCTGAGGACAATCCCTTTATGGCCGGCGCTTTTCACGGCCCCGGAGAAGGGGAGGCCTGCCTCAATGTGGGGGTATCGGGGCCCGGCGTTATCAAGGCGGCCCTGGAGTCTCACCAGGGAGAAAGTTTTGACCAGATAGCCGACCTGATCAAGAAAACCGCCTTCAAGATAACCCGCATGGGGCAGCTTGTGGGCATGGAAGCGGCCCGCCGCCTGGGCGTACCCTTTGGCATACTGGATCTTTCCCTGGCCCCGACTCCCGAAATCGGCGATTCTGTAGCCATGATTCTTGAGGAAATGGGCCTTGAGTCGGCGGGGGTACACGGAACAACCGCGGCCCTGGCCCTTCTTACCGACATGGTAAAGAAGGGCGGCGTCATGGCCTCTGCCAGCGTGGGAGGATTGTCCGGGGCCTTTATACCCGTGTCGGAGGATGCCGGTATGGTCAGGGCCGTCAAAAGGGGAACCATCACGCTGGACAAACTTGAAGCCATGACCAGCGTTTGCTCCGTTGGTCTTGACATGGTAGCCGTTCCCGGTGATACCAGCGCGGCGACCATCTCGGCCATCATCGCCGATGAAATGGCCATAGGCATGGTGAACAACAAGACAACCGCCGTGCGCATAATCCCCGTGCCGGGGAAAAAAGCCGGCGACTGGGCCGAGTTCGGCGGCCTCCTGGGAGGCGCTCCGGTCATGGCGGTACACAATGCGGGCAGCGACGCCTTTATCAGGCGGGGCGGCAGAATACCGGCCCCCATACACAGTTTTAGAAACTAGGGCAGCCGTGGGGGGTCCTGTCCGTCCCCGGTCAGTGTCCCGCCTTCAAGGACGGCGACCCTGTCCGACAGATAATGTACCGCTTCAAGGTTATGGGAAATAAAAAGCAGCGCGAGGCCCAGCCTTTCCCTCAGGCCGCTGAAAAGGTTCAGTATCTGGGCGCCAGCCGAAACATCCAGTGAGCTTACCGCCTCGTCGGCTATAATGAGGCGGGGCCGGAAACTCAAGGCGCAGCCTATACACACCCGCTGCTTCTGGCCGCTTGAGAGTTCGTCGGCCCTGCGTTTTTTTACCGAGCTGTCAAGCCCCACAAGTTCAAGGATTTCATCGCTCCGTTTTCCCCGTTCGGTTTTATCCTGTACGCCGCTGGTCCTGACAGCCTCGTCAAGAAGCCGGCCTATTGGCATGACAGGATTGAGGGCGGCGCCGGGATTCTGAAACACCCCCTGAACCCTTGCCGCGAGGAGTTTCCTCTGTCCCGGCCTGAGAAACGGACCCTGCCGTATGCCGTCTATAAAAATATCCCCTGTATAATCGAGGAGGCCCAGGAGGCATTTTCCGAGGGTGCTTTTTCCTGCCCCCGACGCTCCCACAAGGCCGAATATTTCCCCTTCCTCTATTTTGAAGCTGATGCCGTGGAGTACCGGCTTTAGGATTTTTTTCCCCAGGGGGCCGAAGTTTCTGTCCGCATAGGAGAAGGCCAGGTTTTTTACCGAAAGAAGCGGGGCCATCAGGCGTACTCCCCGGAGTACAGGACGCAGCGGGAACTGTGTTCCCCGCGCTTCGCCCCGCTTCCGCCGCTGTCCGCCGCGCTGCCTCCGGCGCTGATGAGCTTTTTTTCGGGAAACGCGGAAAGGCAGAGGTCCAGTACGCCCGGACAGCGGCCGCTGAAGGGACAGCCGCCTGACCTTTCCTCAAGGGAAGGAACCCTGCCCGGAATGTTGGCGAGTTTTTGCCCCTTTCGCCTCCTGTCCGGTATGGCCCCCAGAAGCAGGCGGGTGTACTCATGGGCTGGCCGGGAAAACACTGCTTCCACCGGCCCTTCTTCCACGATTCTTCCGGCATACATGACAAGAACCCTGGAACAGACCTTTTGTATAACCGAAAGATCGTGGGAGATACACAGCACCGAGGTTCCCCGTTCCCTGTTGATAAGGGAAATGAGGGAAAGTATCTGGCCGCCGGTATCCTGATCCAGTGCCGTAGTGGGCTCGTCGGCGATGAGGAGTTTCGGGCCGCCTATCAGGGCCAGGGCAAGCATCACCCTCTGGCACATACCGCCTGAAAGCTGGTGGGGATAGGCGTTGAAAAGCCTTTCAGGATCGGGAAGGCCAAGCTGTCCCATGAGTTCAAGGACTTTTTTCCTGTTGAGATCCCTGTCCCGGTAACCGTGGAGTTCCAGGGTCTCGGCTATCTGCCTTCCCGTTCTCATGAGGGGGTTGAGGGAAGGAAGGGGTTCCTGAAAGACCATGGTAATGTCCCTGCCCCGCAGCGGACGGAGTTCCTTTTCGCCAAGGACCGTAAGGTCCCTTCCCTCAAACCATACGGAGCCGCCCTGACGCCTCGCCCCCCGGGGAAGAAGGCCGGGTATGGAGAGTGCGGTAAGGCTTTTCCCGCATCCCGACTCTCCCACTATGCCGAGTATCTCCCCGGCATAGACGGTAAAGTTTATATCCTCCACCGCCTGAAGCCAGGAAGCGTTTACGCTGACTTCTATCGAAAGATTCCGTACATCAAGCAGGGTTTCCATGATTCATCCCTGATAATAGCGGCGTTTTAAGCCTTCGCCCAGATAATGAAAGGCAAGGACCGTAGCCATGATCATAAGGCCCGGAGAAAGGGCGCACCAGGGCGCGTTAAAAAGAAAGTTCTGTGATTCGGAAAGCATTCGTCCCCAGCTTGGCAGGGGCGGCTGTATGCCCAGGCCCAGGTAACTCATGGTGGCTTCGGCGAGTATGGCGTTGGACAGACCCAGAACCGACGCGGAGAGCAGCGAGGGAAGCAGGTTGGGCAGTATATGCACAAAGATGATCCTTGGGGCCGGAGTTCCCCATATCCGGGCAAGCAGTACAAAATCCCTGTTTTTGTACTCGAGCATACCGCTCCTCATGATGCGGGTAAAGCTGGGGATAAAAAGTATGAGAAGGGCCGCGGTGAGGGTAAAAGGCCCGTTCTCAAGGAGGGAAATCATCACCAGCGCCAGGAGTATGCCCGGAAAGGAACTGACCGCGTCCATGATGCGCATAACACATTCATCAATGAGGCCGCCTGAATAGCCTGAAAAGAGGCCCAGGCCCGAGCCTATGAGGGCGGCGCCCGCTACGGTGATGAGGGCGGTAGCAAGGGTATAACGCCCTCCGGTCATGATTCTGGAAAATACATCCCGCCCGAAATTGTCCGTCCCCATGGGATGGGAAAACCCCGGCGGAAGGAAGCGGCTTTCGGGAGCCATGTCGTTATATCCATAGGGAAGATAAAAGACGCTGACAAGGGAAAGGATGAGTATGGCAAGGGCAAGAACGGCGCCCGCCCGGAAATCACTGCCGCCGCGCATATTACCGTACCCGTATGCGGGGGTCTATGATCTGTATGGCTATATCCGCGGCCGTATTGGCCAAAATCACGATAAAACTTATGTAGGCTACCAGCGCCGCTATGAGCTGGTAATCCCTGGAATTGATAGACGCTATAAGAAGCCTCCCTATGCCGGGTATGGTAAAAACCTGTTCAATGACAATGCTCCCGGAAAAAACCTCCCCGACTATCATGCCGAGGAGGGTTACAGACGGTATGACGGCGTTCTTGAATACATGGCGGAACAGTACGCCGTTAGGCGAACAGCCCTTGCTTCTGGCCGTGCGTATATAGGGGGACCTGAGTTCTTTTTCCATGGACGCCCTGAGGAATTTAACCAGTATGGCCGCGTTGGGTATGGCTATGGCCAGGGCGGGAAACACAAGGTACGCGGCAAAGGCGGCGGGGTTCTCCTGGTAGCCGGTATAGGCGCCGGGGGCAAAGAAACGCAGGATGACGCCGAATATCCAGATAAAGAGTACGCCGAGAAAAAACCCCGGAAAGGAAATGTTCAGGGCGGTAAGGGTATGCACGATACGGCTGGCTCTGGAACCTTCGCGGCGTATGCCTATGAGCGAAAGGGGAAAGCCGATGAGGACGATGAAGATGACGGAGAGAAAGGCCAGGGCCGCCGTTACCGGAAGCCGCTCCAGTATCATATCGGTTATGGCCTCTCCCCGGAACCTTGATGAGTTCCCCAGCTTTCCGGTAAGAAAGCCCCCAAGCCAGGAGGCATAACGTCCGGCAAAGCTCCTGTCCAGACCCATCTCAAGCCTCATGGCACTAAGCTGTTCCTCTGTCCCCTCTGTCCCCAGAATCAGGGCCGCCGGATCGCCGGGAATAAGGGTAAAGGCGGCGAAGGTAAACAGCGAAACGAGAAACATGGTAATAAAAGTAACGCAGAGCCGCTTTGCTATAAAAAACATTCCTAGTTAATCCGGTATATGGCGGAGAAGTCCTCTACATAAAGCGGATAGTTCCGCGTTCCTGAAAAACGCCCTTTGGGAAAGGCGCGGAAACCCAGTATGTCCTGGATATACACCGCCGCGGCGTCGCCTGATATGATCTTCTGCGCGTCCCGGTAAAGGGCGGCGCGGCGGCCCTCGCTGTTTTCGGCCTGGGCGGCTTTGTAGGTTCTGTCAAATGCCTCGCTCCGGTAATTGAGAAAGTTGCTTCCCGAATCAGAAAGATAGCGGGAAAGAAAACTCCTTGGCGACGCGTTATAGGCATCAAGGGAAATAATCGTGGCCTGGTAATTTCTGTCCCGGTATGTTTCGGAAAGCCAGGCCGCCCAGTCAACAAGTTTGATGGAGGCGTTAATGCCGGCCAGGGAAAGCTGATTCACGATAACCTGGGCCGTGTCAACGTGCATGATATAGTTTGAAGGCACGGTGATTTCCAGGGAAAAACCCCCGGCGTAACCCGCTTCGGCAAGGAGACTCTTTGCCCGCTCAGGATCAAAGGCGTAGGGATTTTTCAGGCTGTCCTCGTAGTAGAGCGAAAGGCCGGGGATGAGGGGGCTTCCCGAAGGCTCGCCCCTGCCGTAAAACGCCGTCTCTATGATGCGGGGTATGTCAACCGCGTGGTTGATTGCCCGGCGCACCCTGATGTCGTCCAGGGGTTTTACCGCGTTGTTCAGCGCCAAAAGCTGCACCATGTTGGAAGGATTGGGAAGTATGTCAAAGACGCCGGTATCAAGCTGCTGCACCAGGGAACCGGTTATGGTGGCGCCGTCTATATTCCCCCCCCGGAGGGCGAGGAGCAGGGCGTCCGAATCGGCGAGGAATACCGCGCTTACCCGGTCAAGTTTGGGAAAACCCTCCTGCCAGTACCGGGGATTTTTTTCGAGAACCATATTTTGCTGGACCGTATAACTCGTTATCATAAAGGGGCCCGTTCCTATGGGGTTTTTTTCCCTGTCGGGATTGTTCTCAGGCACTATGCCTATGGTGAGGTAGGGGAGAAAGTCAGGATCAGGAGCATTGAGGGTAATTATTACGTTCCGCTCTCCTTCGGCTTCGGCTTCGGCTATCTGGGCAAAGCCCGGAAAACCCGCTTTGACGGCCTCTTTAATCGTAAAGACCGCGTCGGCAGCCCGCACCGGGCTCCCGTCGTGGAACTCTATGCCCTCCCGGATGACAAAACGGTATACAAGGCCGTTCTGTTCTATGGTATAGGATTCGGCCACCGCGGGAACGCAGTTCCCGCCGGTATCGGGCTTGACCAGACCCTCAAAAACATTAAAGAGTATGCTCCTGCCGTCGGCGGTATTGGAGGAATTAACAGGGTCCAGGGTGGCCGGTTCTGAGGTAAACCCAAAACGCAGCTCCGAAACATCCGCGCGGCGGTCCCTGCTTTCACAGGACAGAAACAAAGACTGAACCGCCACAAGGCCCAACAGGAAAAAAGATTTTTTTTTACCAAACATAAAGACTCCTCGTTGGTCAACTATTCCTATTATACCGGAATACCGGATGAGGATTCAATCCATGACGATATTACTTGACATATTGTACTAGTACATTTATAATTGTACTAGATGAATAGGACACACAGGAGCGCGGCCTTTACCCTTGATGCTTCAGGCGGAGTACCCCTGTACAGGCAGATTATTCAGCAGGTTGAATACGCCGTACTTTCAGGCCGTATGAGACCAGGAGACAGGCTGCCCACCATACGTTCCCTGGCTGTGGCTTTGCGGATAAACCCCAATACCATAGCCAAATCCTACGGGGAACTGGAAATACGGGGCATCATCGTAACCAGGGTGGGGAAGGGGACCTATATCTCAGACGCGCCCCCGCACCAGGAGGACAGCAGGAAACTTAAAATCCGGGAAGTGCTGGGCCGCTTTATCCACGAGATGGAAATCCTTGGAGTAACAAAAAGAGAACTGGCCGATATGGTTCGGAACTGGTAGCACGGAAAAAAGAGTAACCGTTAGGCGCGCACGGGAGTAGGGGTAGCGGAATAACAAACGCTGACAACTCTATTATATCGCTACTTTCAAGGGGAGACTTAAATGAAAAAACGAGTGTTGACTGTGTTTTTTCTTTTTTCCTGCGGATTGCTATTCTCCGATGAGTTTGATGATGTACGGCAAATTCTGATAGAGCAGGAAAGACGATCGGTAGAATATAAAGAACCCATAACTTTTTTACAAAAGGTAAAT
>JAIRXO010000071.1 GCA_031268255.1 Spirochaetaceae bacterium | reverse complement strand
CGCGGCGTCAAATACATCCGGCAGGGGATAATCCTTTTCCCTGAGCAGGTGGATACTGCCCGCCAGGTATACGGTATTTCCCCCGCCGCTGACCCTCCAGACCGAAGCCTGGCCGGACGCGCCTGAAACGCACAGCGAAAAAAGAACAAACAGGGAAAAAATACGCCTCATAAGGAAACTCCTTCCTTGTATATTATCAGAGTTTCATTACAATAAACACCATGGAATGGTTTACCAGACAACACGCGGTGCCGCAAGCCCTTATGGCAACCCTTTTTACCTACGGCCTTACCGCCCTTGGAGCGGGGACCGTGTTCTTCTTTAAATCCATAAACCGCAAAGTGCTGGACGGTATGCTCGGCTTCGCGGCGGGGGTCATGATAGCCGCCAGTTTTTTTTCTCTTCTGGCGCCGGCAATCGAAATGGCCAAAGCCGCCGGAACGGGGCTTCCGCCCTGGGCACAGGCGGCCCTGGGCTTTACCCTGGGCGGCGTTTTTCTCCGCCTGGCGGACAGGCTGCTCCCCCATCACCATGTCGGAGCCAGAAATGACGAGGGGATAAAAACTTCCTGGAGCCGTTCCATACTGCTCGTGCTGGCAATCACCCTCCACAATATTCCCGAAGGGCTTGCCGTAGGCGTGGGTTTCGGCGCGGCGTCTCTGGTCAGCGGGGCGAGTCTGGCCGGAGCCGTATCGCTGGCCCTGGGCATAGGCCTCCAGAATTTTCCCGAAGGGGCGGCGGTTTCCATACCCCTGCGCCGGGAAGGAATGTCACGGTTTAAAAGTTTCTGGATAGGCCAGGCATCGGGTATTGTTGAACCTGTGGCGGGAGTACTGGGAGCGGCGCTGGTTCTGTCCATGCGGGCCATGCTTCCCTACGCGCTCTCATTTGCCGCCGGCGCCATGATCTTTGTGGTGGCTGAGGAACTCATCCCCGAAGCCTACCGGGAAGGCAATGACCATATCGCCACGTCGGGCATTATGTTCGGCTTTGCCTTAATGATGGCCATGGACGTGGGACTTGGATAGCCCCGCCATACTTTTATATAGGAGAAATTTATTATGAAACTGATTTTTCTCGGGCCCCCGGGAGCGGGCAAAGGAACCCTGGCCGCCAAAGTGGTGGATATTATCAAAGTTCCCCATATCAGCACGGGAAACATTTTCCGCTCCGCCATTGCCGCCAAAACACCCCTGGGTCTCAAGGTCAAGTCCATCATTGACTCAGGCAGGCTCGTCGATGACGAAACGACCATAGCCCTGGTCAGGGAAAGGCTGGGTCAGGATGACGCCGCGTCAGGGTATATACTTGACGGATTCCCCCGTACCATAGCCCAGGCCCTGGCTTTGGCGGATTTTTCCGAAGTAGACAAAGTGGTGAATTTCGATATTCCCGACGCGGGCGTGATAGAGCGGCTGGGCGGCAGACAGACCTGCCGCGAGTGCGGGACCAATTTTCACCTTGTTTTTGGCAGGCCCAAACAGGAAGGTGTCTGCGATACCTGCGGCGGGGAACTGTATACCCGTGATGATGACCGCGAGGACGCAATCAGAAGGCGGCTTGAGGTATACCGGGAGCAGACGGCCCCCCTCATTGACCACTACCGGAAACAGGGCCTCCTCGTGGATATAGACGCCCGCCCCGACGCCGGAGAGGTCGTCGCCATCTTCAGGAAAAACCTCGGCCTTTAAAAAAGCGCACATCTGTGGCCGGCAGGGATGCCGTTTTTAGGCAGCGCAAGGGGAACAAAAAACCTGAAAGGTTTTTTGTTTTCGGAGTTTCGCTTTGCGAAACTCCAATTCCGGGAACGCGCAAGGGATTGTAGCGGAAATCCTTTTGCGCAGCAAAAGATTGAAGCGGAAAGCCCGGTCAGACCCGGAGGGTCTGATGCGCCCAAAATACCTTACAGGTCTATGCCCGCCGCCTTTCGTAAGCGCCTGACCGTGGCCCTGGCTATGGGTCTGGCTTTTTCGGCGCCTTGTTCCAGTATCGCGTCCAGGGCTCCGGGGCCGGCCATGATGGTCTGGAAGCGTTCCCGCAGGGGGGCAAGTTCCCGGTTTACCACCCGGAAGAGTTCTTCTTTGGCTTCTCCCCAGCCCATGCCCCCGGAACGGTAGCGCGCGGCGAGGGCCGCCTGTTCTCCGGGGCTGGCAAAGAGCGTATACAGGAGATAAAGCTGGGAGCTGCCGGGGTCTTTGGGTTCTTCTACTGCCTGGGAATTGGTTACTATGCGCATGATAAGTTTACGGAGCTGTTTCTCCGGGGCAAAAAGCGGAATCGTATTATTGTAGCTTTTGCTCATTTTTCTGCCGTCAAGGCCGGGAACCACGGCGACTGTTTCCTGCACTGCGGCCTGGGGAATCTTGAGGACTTCCTGTTTATAATTGAAGTTTACCGCCTGGGCTATGTCCTGGGCCATTTCTATATGTTGAACCTGGTCCTTTCCTACAGGAACCACGTCGGCGTCAAAGAGCAGTATGTCGGCGGCCATGAGTACCGGGTAGGTAAAGAGGCCCATGTTGATGCCCGCGTCCGGGTCCCCGCCTTTTTCGGCGTTTTCCTGAACAGCGGCCTTGTAGGCGTGGGCCCGGTTCATAAGGCCCTTGGCGGTAAAGGCCATGAGGAGGGTACTCAGCTCGAATGTTTCGGGGATGGAACTTTGGCGGTAAAATATAAGCCTTTCGGGATCAAGGCCGGCGGCCAGCCAGCCGGCGGCGACTTCCCGGATATTGGCGGCCAGTTCGCCGGGGTCCTTCATGGTGTTGAGGGCATGGTAATCGGCGATAAAATAACGGGCGTCGTAGTCTTTTGCCAGTTCCAGCGCGGGTTTTATCGCCCCGAAATAATTGCCAACATGGAGTATGCCTGTGGGCTTGATGCCGGTGAGGGAGACTTTCTTCATAAACATTATCTTAAATTCTCTCTATAAATTGTCAAGCCAATGCGCCATACTAATGGTATGAAGTATTTTTGGGCTGTTTTCCAGATCGCGGGCGGCCTCTGTCTTTTTCTCTATGGAATGAAGATCATGAGTGGCGGTATTCAGCAGGCCGCCGGCGCAAGGATGCGCAAGATTCTGACCCTTATGACCGGAAACCGTCTCCTGGCGGTTCTTACCGGCTGCGCCGTAACCGCGGTCATCCAGTCCTCTTCCGCCACGACGGTCATGGTTGTGTCATTTGTCAACGCCGGGCTTCTTACCCTGAAACAGGCTATAGGGGTCATCATGGGGGCCAATATAGGGACTACCGCTACCGCCTGGATAGTGTCCCTTGTCGGGTTTTCCCTTAATCTTTCGGCCCTGGCCCTGCCCGCGGTGGGCGCGGGTTTTATACTGGGGACTATCAAATGGAAGCATCAGGCCCTGGGAGAGGCCGTCCTTGGCTTTGGCCTGCTTTTTTTGGGCCTTGATTTTCTTACCAAGTCCATGCCGGATTTTGCCCCGGAAACTTTCGCTTTTATAACAAAGTTTTCAGGCCAGGGGGTTCTCTCTCTTGTCGCCGGAACCTCAGTCGGCCTTGTGATGACCCTCATCACCCATTCGTCCAGCGCCTCCACCGCCATTATGCTGACCATGGCCCACGCGGGGCTGCTCCCCTACCGCATGGCGGCGGCCATGATACTGGGCGCGAATATAGGGACGACCATAGACGCGGCCCTGGCCGCCATCGGAACAAGGCCGGCGGCAAAACAGGCCGCCCTTGTGCATGTACTCTTTAATGTTATCGGAACCGTGTGGGCCCTCATCTTCTTCGATCCCCTCCTGGCCCTGGTGGATTTTCTTGTCCCCGGCGTTCCGGGAGGCGCCCAGGTGAGCGCCAGCCTTGCCATGTTCCATACGGTGTTTAATACCGTCAACACCCTGTTGTTTTTTCCCTTTGTTAATCCCTTTGCCCGCCTTGTTTCCGCCCTGGTTAAAAAGGACGGCGCAAAAACGCCCGAAGTGTATACGCTGGAATACCGGACAGCGTCGATGCAGGACACGCCTGAGTTTAACATACTCAGGGCGGAGAAGGAGATACGGGACATGGCGGACCTGGCCCATGCCATGTACGGCGCGTTCAGCGCGGCTTTCATCTCAATGGAAAGCGGCGAGGTCAGGCAAGCCCTGGACGAACTAAAGACAAAGGAAGAGTACGCCGACGCCATGCGGGAGGAGCTTTCCCGTTTTCTTATTGAATGTACCCGCCATCATCTTAATCCTGTTTCCAAGCGCAAGGTGGCCCAACTGCTCCGCATTATTGTTGACCTTGAGGACATGACCGACGACTGTTACAGCCTCATGCTGATTCTTGAACGGAGCGTAAGAAAGGAACAGGTCTTTAAGGCAAAGGAGCGGGAGGCCCTTGCCCCCTACATACTCCAGGTAGAGGCTTTTCTTGTCTTTGTCGGGGAGCAGTTGGGAAAGCCGCTCCGGGCCGAACATAAAGCCCTGGCCGCCGAAATGGAGAACAATATCGACAAGGCGAGAAAAAAGCTCCGCAGGCTGGGCCGCAAGCGCATTGAGGCGGGCAAGAACGTCAAGACTGAACTTCTTTTTATTGATATGGTGCGGCGCATCGAAAAACTGGGCGATTACTGCTACAATATTGTCGAGGCCCTGTCGTACTTTTAGGACCGGCCCCGCGTCAGTTTGGTAATTTCCCGTATTGTTTTTTCCTTGAGCGCGCCGCCCCGTATTTCCCAGAACCGTATGTTAAACCATTCGCCTAAAGGACATTCTATCGTGGCAAAACTTGCCCCTATCGCGCTCCGGGGCCGTCCCGCGCTGCCCGGATTAAGCACGAGAACCCCGTTGATTTCTTCCCAGCCGGGGATATGGGTATGGCCGTACAGGGCCGCGTCCGCGCCGGCGCTCAGGGCCACCGAGGCGAGAATACTTAAATCCTGGGAAACCCCGCTCAGGTGTCCGTGGCTGAGGAAGAAAACATGACCGGCGAATTCCAGCATATCCGCGTAGGGAATACCTGTGTCCATATCGGTATTGCCCCGTATCATTTTGAAAGGCGCGGCAAAACCCGATGCGGTACAGGCCGGAAGCATATCGCCGCTTCCGTCGCCCAAAAACGCCAGGGCATCGACCTTGCGCCTGACGCCCCAGCGGAGGGCCGCTTCCAGGGAGGCTGTATTGCCGTGGGTATCGGAAACAACCATGAGGCAGGGGTATTTCATGGAGCAAACTGCCCCCGTTCTCCGTCGATGGTCGCCGCCGGTCCGTGGCCCGGGTATACCGTAGTTTCCCCGTCAAGGGCAAACAGTTTTTCGAGGCTTTGTATCATGTCGTCCCAGTTCCCGCCGGGAAGGTCGGTTCTGCCAATGCCGCCCCGAAAAAGCACATCCCCGCCAAAAATCAGCTTTTGTTTTTTATCATAAAACCCTATGCTCCCCGGACTGTGCCCCGGAAGCCCCAGAACGGTAAATGGCCCCAGAACGTCCCCGTCTTTAAGAAAACCCGCCGCGGCGGGAAGCCCTTGGCGGAGTATTTCCGCGTAACGCCCCATGGGGCCGGAAATATTCCCGCCGGGAATCCCCATAAAGTCAAAATCGGTCTTGTGGGCTTTGTAGGCATCGGGACCTATTCTCGCGGCATCGGCGCGGTGCATGGCAATAAACGGCTTACCGTTGTAATGGGCGGCCAGGGGCCCCAGCGCCCCTATGTGGTCAAAATGACCGTGGGTAAGAAGTATGTATGCAGGGTAAAGATTAAGGCTTTCCAGGCGTGAGATTATGGCATCCGCGTCTGCGCCGGGGTCTATGACCGCGCAGGGCCGGCCAGGGAACGGAGAAGTATCAGAGGCCGCAGCCGCGGCAGTCTCCGTCTCCACGGCCGTCTCCGCAGCAACATCTGTCTCCGCAGCCGCGGCACCATCCGCGCCGCCACTGCCGCCGCCGCCGAGGGGATATATCCAGCACTTTGTAGACAGGGCGCCGACAACGACTTCTTCAACCATGACTCTCCCTGAAGCCCGTTCCCTCGGATACTTCGGGGTTTTCT
>JAIRXO010000017.1 GCA_031268255.1 Spirochaetaceae bacterium | reverse complement strand
AGAGATACCATATATCATTTTCTTTTGACAAGGCCAGTCTTGTTTCTGGTTTTTCGCTATACTCATCAAAAGTAGTTAGCATTGTCCCGTCCGAAAATTCTATACTATCCGGCGGGTCTTCCATTAAAAAATAGTAATCCGTCCTAAAATCGGGATTTGACTTCAAACGTACATCGTTAAAGATTATGTTATCAATATTAAGAGTCATGCCTCCCAATACTATCGGCTGTTTTACGCTGATAACACGCAGCCTGTCTGCCTTCTCCCGGTATTCAAAATAGATCTCCGCGTTTTGATTGATTTCAATGCCGTCAATCACGAGATTATGCGATACCCTTTTTGGGTTCTTTAAACTTCCAATATACCCCCCTCCCCGGAATTCTATCATCGTAAACGCCTTAACGGTTATTGACCCGTAGGGGCTTTGGAATACGCCCTCCTGCAATGTAATACAATCGCCGTAAGACGAGAATAAAGGCGCAAGGGTAAAGACCCGGACTTGTGAACCGTTGTACTCAACTGTCGTTATATGGAGCAATAAATAAATTATGACCATTACAGTCCCGGCGATTATCCCCACGCGTTTCGTTGTCAGCATCTTATATGGCCTCTATGACGGCATTATCCACTTTTTTGATATTCTCCGCAATGTCATAAAGTACCGGAAATGTGGCCTCATTAGAAATTACCAAGGGTTCCGAAAACCCAGGTTTCCAAAAACCTATTGACAAAAAGGAAATAATACGGCATACTATAAAATACCGAAAGGGGAGTAGTTAATTCCGCGGCGGCCAACAGCCGGTGTTTTCAGGAAGCCGAGAGGGTTTTTTGACGCGCCTGGTTCCCGCGGCTTTGGAATGTCTGACGGCAGAAGGATTGCCCGAAAAGTTTAAAAACTTCTTCGGGACAGTTTCCTTGACGCATAAGGCTTTCTTTCCAGAGAAACAAGACCTTTCGCATAGGATCCTTTACGGACCCATGCGAAAGGTCTTTTTTTATATCTTTTTAAGGAGTTGTGTATGCAGGTAAAATGGATCGTTCTTGCCCTTGCTGTACTTATGTACGTTTGTATCGTAATCTTCCCGTCAAGAAAATCCCTGAGCGCGTTGGGGGCGGCTGTCCTGGTTCTGCTTCTGGGGGTGGTAAGCCCTAAGGCCGCCTTTACGGAACTTATCAACTGGAATGTACTCATGATCTTTGTAGGAAGCCTTGTTATCGCCGAACTTTTTATCTATTCACGGGTTCCCGCGGTCATAGCCGACTCCATAGTGCTTCATTCTCCCAATGTGGGGCTGGCGATAGTGGCCATACTGATGATGACCGGCATCATTTCCGCCTTTGTGGAAAATGTCGCCACCGTCCTGGTCATGGCTCCCATTGCCCTGGCCCTCTGCGCCAAACTCAAACTTGATCCCAGTTACTTTATGGTGGGGCTCGCCGTTATGGCAAATCTTCAGGGAACCGCGACATTGGTGGGCGATCCGCCTTCGATGATCTTCGCCAGTTACGCGGGCTACGGCTTTAACGACTTCTTTATATACCAGGGGAGAGCTTCCATCTTTTTTGCCATACAGGTTGGCATGCTGGCCGGAGCCCTGTTCTTTTACGTCTTTTTCTCAAGCGGGAAAAAACATGTCGACATCGAAAAAGAAACCATAGTCTCCCTGGTTCCCTCAATACTTCTCCTTCTTATGATAGGGGGGCTCGCCGCGGCGTCGTTCTTCTTCGGCGGAATATCCTTCGCGTCGGGTCTTTTGGTTATTATCCTTGCAATAATCGGAATTTTGTGGTATAAATATATATGTAACAAGAATAATGGCGAATTATGGAAAATGGTAAAAGGCCGTGACTGGGATACGGTGCTTTTTCTCATCGGGATTTTTGTGGTGGTGGGCGGCATAGCCGAAACCGGCCTTCTGGAAGATTTTGCCGTGTTCCTCTCCCAAATCATAGGGACAAACGTGCTTCTTGGATTCATTCTTATACTGGGAGTTTCTACCCTTATTTCAGGCTTTGTCGATAATGTCCCCTACATCATTGTCATGCTTCCGGTGGCGGCAAAGCTCGCCGGGGACCTCTCCCTAAAACCTGAGCTTTATATGTTCGCCCTTCTTATAGGGTCATGCCTGGGAGGCAACCTCACCTGTTTCGGCGCGTCGGCGAACATTGTGACCATGGGCATACTGCGGAAACAGGGAGTAAACATGAATTTTGGCGGCTGGCTCAGGATAGGGCTTCCTTTTACCCTGATTACCGTTACCGCGTCGTCGGTGTTTTTATGGTTTGTATGGAGATGATCGTTCCATGAGAAAAAAATGGATGGGGGTAGTATTCAGGCAGCGGGTCTTTGTCATTGTCATACTCCTCTTCCAGATTATTTTTCTTATATATCTTATCGCTAGTACCAGCAGGGTCCACCAGATTATAAGCTGGTTTCTCAATGTGGTAAGCATAGCTGTCGCCCTCTATATAGTCGGAAAAAGGGAAAAGTCCGCCTACAAGCTGACCTGGATTTTTATTATCCTCATGTTCCCCATATTCGGCGGCCTCCTTTACATACTGTTTTACGCCCAGTCAAATCCGGTAAAATTCAAAAAGATGCAAAAGCACATTCGGGAATGTGAACAGTCCTGCCGGCCCCTCTTTCTTCTTTCAGGTGATGTGCTCCCCCATCTGGAGCAGAGCCGGGAGGCCTGCCTCCCCCAGGTGCGGTATCTGCAGAATACGGCGGGGTTTCCGGTCTACCGCCATACCAGGACCGAATACTATCCGTCAGGCGAAACGTATTTCGCGGGTCTCACCGGGGCTCTCGAAAAAGCGGAAAAATACATTTTTATGGAATTCTTCATCTTGAACCGGGGCGAAATGATGAACGCGGTTATTTCGATTCTGGAGAGAAAGGCCCGGGAAGGTCTTGATGTCAGGGTCATATACGATGACATGGGCTGCTTCCTCACCCTTCCTGTCCACTACAAAGAACACCTGGAACGCAAGGGCATCAAGTGCAGTATATTCAACCCTTTCAGGCCCATAGTCTCATCGCTCCAGAACAACCGGGACCACCGGAAGATAGTAACCATAGACGGCAAGACGGCTTTTACCGGCGGCATCAACCTGGCGGATGAATACATCAACGCGGTCGAAAAATACGGCCACTGGAAGGATTCAGGCATAAAGATTGAAGGAGAGGCGGCGTGGAGTCTTACCCTGATTTTCCTCAAAATGTGGAACAGGGGCAAAACGTATGAACAATCCGATTACCTTGCCTTTTACCCCTGGGCCGAATCGGCCTGTACGGTTGCCTCTGACGGGTATGTGCAGCCCTACGCCGACAATCCTACGGACGACGAGAACGTAGGCGAGCATGTGTATATACAGATTATCAACAACGCCAAAGAATATGTGTACATCAACACCCCCTATCTTGTGGTGGACGAAAACCTGATTTCCGCCCTTACCCTCGCGGCAAAAAGCGGCGTGGATGTGCGTATAATTACCCCCTACCGCTGGGACAAGTGGATAGTCGCCACAACCTCCCGTTCCTATTACCGGCAGTTTATAAACGCGGGGATCAAGATATATGAATACCTGGACGGCTTTAACCATTCAAAAACCTTTGTCTCCGACGACCAGATCGCCACCGTGGGGACTACCAATCTTGATTTCAGGAGCCTGTACCTTCATTTTGAATGCGGCGTATTGATATACAAGGGCCGGACGGTAAAAAAGGTAAAGGATGACTTCCTCGCTACCCTGCCCCGCTGCCACCAGATAAGCCTGGCCGACTGTTCAAAAAGCGCCGCGCATAGTCTTACCCAGGACGTACTGCGCCTCTTTGCCCCGCTTCTGTAATAGGGGGAGCGCATGGTATACCAAAACCGGGAAGCGCGCGTGCCGCTGTTCTGCGGGTACAGCCCCCTTGTCCTGGGGCCCTCCAAATTTGTATACTTACGGTATGAAACACGCTTATTTTCCGGCCCTTCTGGCGGCCCTTTTTCTTTTTTCTTCCTGCGTCTCAAATCAGGATACGGTTCCGGTTCCGCCTCCTGTTCCCCAGGTTCAGGAACCGGCGAGAACCGCCTCCGGCCTTTCGGTCAGGACACTGCGTCTTGTGGAGGACGCGGTTTTTGAGGTAGTTGTAAAAAAAGCCGTTGATGATCCAACGGTCTACGAAAAGGAACCGGACTGGGACCTGGTTCCCTATGCCATCAGGACAGACGACTATTATTCCATAGGCACCGCCTTTGCCATATCAGAAACAGAGCTTGTTACCGCCTTTCATGTCATCAGCCTGGGTCTTGCCAGCAGAGTCTACGACCGCTACTATGTCCGGGATTCCCGGGGCGGGATATACGAGGTGGACCAGATCGTAGCCGGGTCAAACGAGCGGGATTTTCTTGTCTTTACCGCCGAGGGCCTGTCGGTACGGGACTATTTTCAATTTGAAAGAAACTTTAAAACCGGAGACCCGGTATTCAGCATAGGCAACGCCCTTGGCGAGGGCATAGTGGTGCGTAACGGCCTCGTCCTGGGAACCGTGCCCGAAGAAGAAGCGGGCCGCTGGAACCAGCTTAAATCATCGGCTGACGGCAATCCGGGTAATTCGGGGGGACCCCTGGTTACTCCCGACGGCGATGTGGTGGGTCTTGTCGTGGGGCTGAGGGACAGCAATATACTCTACTCGGTTCCGGCCCCGGTGATTCTTGATCTCAGCCGGAACAGCCTCCCCTACCGGGTCAAATCAAGCTACAGGCATCTGATTCTCGCCAATACAACCAGCAGGGTATTTGAGACACAGATACCCCTCCCCGGCCATTACCTTTCGGTAAGCCGCTCTCTGGTAAGCTCCTATGAGCGTGAATATGTGGCCGCCATGGAAGAACTTTTTGATACCGCGCCCGCCTACCTTGACGGTCCGAACAACGCGTACCTTCTTAACTCGGTGATTTCCTCAAGTTTCCCCGAACTTGATTTTGTCAGCAAGGATGATGACAACTGGCATCTTTCCGATCTTGAGGTAAAAAGCTACAACCTCCCCGACGACGGAACCCTCATCCAGGCCTCGGTTTCGGGTTTCAGCATCTATAAAATCAATAAACCAAAATCAGCGCCGCTTGCGAGTATTTCCACAGACCCCCGCTACATCCTTGACCTCATGCTCCAGAACATGAGGATGGAAAGAACCCTGTGGGGAAACCAGAAGTACCGTATTCTTTCCTTTGGCGATCCCGACTCGGTTACCGAATACCAGGATGCCCTGGGCAGGCCCTGGATAGCCGCCCACTGGATTATCGGCTTTGACGACAAGGTTCTCCTTATGTACATACTCCCCCTGCCCAACGGACCGGCTGTTGTCATGACCATACAGGACAGTGCCCGGTTTGATATTTATGAATGGGATATACGCAAAACCTGCGACCACATTCACGCCGCCTATGTCGCGACCTTTGATGAATGGAATGATTTTATAGCCCTGGGTAAATACACCCCCGGTTTCCTTAAAGACTTTTCGTTTACCTGGCAAGAGGACAGCCGGCAGGTTTCGTTTTCCTATCCCGGCCTTTCGTTTGGGGCGGGCCCCGAGGTTTTTGAATGGGACAACAGTTCGGAGCTTTTTCTCGGCCCTTCGTACTACAGCCAGGACAACCAGGTTGAATTTGGCATACGGAAGATCATACTCCAGAGGGATGTCCGGGGGCGGGAGTACACCATACTCTACAAAAACATAAGACCCGACCCCAGGCTCGGCGCCAAAGCAGCCGAAAACTGGACCGACCTTGTGCAGGCAAAATATCCCTTTGACGGAAACCCCGGCATCTCGGCCAAAGACAATACCGGGGCAATAGGGGCCATACTCAACGCCCAAAAAGACGACCCGGATATACGCTATTCACTGTACCTTTCCATGGATAACCCCCAGGGAGAAGATAACCTGAGAGACCGTATAGAAGCCCTCAGGAACAGCATAGTAATAGAACGGTAGACGGAGAACTTTAGCTCTCCGCCCTGCCTTTTTTAAAGCTCAGGCCCTCTTCTTTTTCTTCCGGCTTCCCGACGCTGACCGTGTCGCCTTCCTTTATCTTGCCGGCGATAATGAGCTTGGCGAGGGGATTTTCAAGTTCGCCCTGTATGGTCCGTTTGAGGGGCCTGGCGCCAAAAAGGGGATCATAACCCCGCTGGGCCAGGAACTCCTTGGCCGCGGCGGAAACTTTGACGGCTATCTTTCTTTCGGCAAGGCGGCCTGCAAGGCGCTCCAGTTGTATGTCAACGATTTTGCCTATCTCGTTTCTGCCCAGGCGGTTAAAGATTACCGTCTCGTCAATACGGTTAAGAAATTCGGGACGGAAACTCTGCTTGAGCAGTTCCATAAGCGCGTTCCGTATTTCTTCGGTTTTCTTCGCCTCGAGGATAAGGTCAGAACCAAGATTACTGGTCATGATGATGATGACATTCTTAAAATCAACCACCCTGCCCTGGCCGTCGGTAAGCCTTCCGTCGTCAAGAATTTGAAGAAACACATTGAACACCTCAGGATGGGCCTTTTCGATTTCGTCAAAGAGTATAACGCTGTAGGGCCTCCGGCGCACCGCCTCGGTAAGCTGGCCGCCCTGTTCGTAGCCGACATAGCCGGGAGGCGCGCCGATGAGGCGGCTCACCGAATGTTTCTCGCCGTATTCGCTCATGTCAATGCGGGTAAGGGCCTTCTCGTCGTTAAAAAGAAATTCGGCCAGGGTTTTGGCCAGTTCGGTTTTGCCAACCCCTGTGGGCCCGAGGAAAAGAAACGAACCCAGGGGACGGGCCGCGTCGGAGAGGCCCGCCTTATTGCGCCTAATGGCATCGGCGACAGCCTCAACCGCGGCGCCCTGGCCTACTACCCGCTCAGAAAGAACCTTTTCCAGTTCGAGGTATTTCTGCAGTTCGCCTGAAAGCATCTTGGATACGGGTATGCCTGTCCAGGCGGAAACAACGCCGGCTATATCCTCCTCGCTGACCTCTTCCCTTAAAAGCGCGGCCTCATTCCTCTTTGAGGCCATGCGGTCGGCAAGTTCATTGAGTTTTTTCTGGGTTCCGGGGATGAGGCCGTGCTTGACCTCGGCGGCCTTGGTAAGATTTCCTTCCCGTTCATAACGGATTTCTTCCCGCTTTAGTTCCTCGATGGCCTGCTTTAACTTTCGAAGCTCCCCTATATCCTTCTTCTCGTTTTCCCAGCGGGCGCTCATGGCGTTACGCGACGCGCTGAGTTCGGCTATTTCCTTTTCCAGCCTGCCAAGCCTGGTTTTGGACGAATCATCCTCCTCCCGCGACAGGGCCTGTTTTTCTATGGAAAGCTGGAGCAGCTTCCTTTCAATCTTGTCAAGTTCGGTGGGCCGGGAATCAAGCTCCATCTTGAGCCTGCTTGCCGCCTCATCAACCAGGTCTATGGCCTTGTCAGGAAGAAAGCGGCTCGTGATGTAGCGGTCCGAAAGGGTAGAAGCCGCGACCAGGGCCTCGTCCTTGATGCGCACGCCGTGATGAACCTCGTAGCGTTCCTTGAGTCCCCGCAGTATGGCGATGGTATCCTCCACATTGGGTTCCGCCGCGTAGACCTGCTGAAAACGCCGTTCCAGGGCCGCGTCCTTTTCTATATGTTTGCGGTATTCGTCCAGGGTTGTGGCGCCTATGCAGCGGAGTTCCCCCCGCGCGAGGGCCGGCTTGAGAAGATTTGACGCGTCGGTGGCTCCCTCGGCGGCCCCGGCGCCTACCAGGGTATGGAGTTCGTCGATAAAGAGTATGATTTTCCCGTCTGAGGACTGCACCTCGTGAATCACGGCCTTGAGCCTTTCCTCGAATTCGCCCCGGAATTTGGCGCCGGCGACCAGGGCGCCTATATCAAGGGCCAGGAGCTTTTTGCCCTTGAGTCCTTCGGGAACGTCCCCTGAGACAATGCGGCGGGCAAGGCCCTCCACTATGGCGGTTTTTCCCACGCCGGGCTCGCCTATAATCACCGGGTTGTTCTTGGTACGCCGCGAAAGCACCTGCATGACCCGGCGTATTTCCTCGTCGCGGCCTATGACAGGGTCAAGTTTTTCCTGCCTGGCAAGGGCGGTAAGATCGCGGCAGTATTTGTCAAGGACCCGGTACTTTTCTTCGGGACTCTGGTCGGTTACCCGGGTATTCCCCCGGACCTGCTTTAAGGCGCTGAGTATGGCGCTTTTGGTAATTCCCGCGCTTTTAAGAAGAGAAGCGGCCCTGCCCTCTCCCCCGGCAATGGCCATGAGTATGTGTTCGGTAGAAACATATTCATCCTTGAGGCTGCCGGCCTCGGTTTCGGCCTTGGCAAGGGTCTTGGAAGCGGCGGACGAAAAATAAAGCTGCGCCGCTTCCCCGTATATTTTGGCGTTTCCGGCCAGGGCGTTTTTAAGCTCGCCCCGGAGTTTTTCCGCGTCAGACCCTATACGCTCAATGATGGGGAGGACTATACCGTCATCCTGCTCAAGAAGGGCAAGGAGCAGATGTTCGTTCTCCACCTGGGAATGGTCATTTTTCTGCGCGATAACGGAAGCCTCGTTGACCGCTTCCTGGGCCTTGATGGTAAATTTTTCTATATTCATACCTTATAAGATAATAAAGCACACGCCAATCGGCAAGGCGAATTCCCCTACTTTACAAGCATCCGGGTAAGGAAGGGAATGGCGATAAAATTCCCCAGGGCGCCGCCTATGGAAGAAAGCAAAAAAACCAGAAGGGCCCGCAAGATACGGTTGCGGTATATACCTTTAAGGCTTCCTATGTCGGTATAAAGGTTCTCCGCGTCCTCTACCCTGGGTTTGCGTATGCTTGCCTCGGTAATGCCGGAAAAAAGCCCCACCCCGATGAAGGGGTTTATGGTGGCTATGGGGGCGCCGATAAAAGAAACCAGTATCGAAAGGTGATGCCCCAGGGCGAGAAGGGTGCCAAGCGCGTCCAATGATCCGTTGAGCAGCACCCAGTGGAGGAGCAGGGAAAGGCTTATC
>JAIRXO010000007.1 GCA_031268255.1 Spirochaetaceae bacterium | reverse complement strand
TTTGCGAGTTCCGAATTTGATGCTTATAAACAAATAGGTAACGCGATACCGCCTGTTATGTTTTGGCATATCGCAAAATCAGTTTCCAGTTTTCTTGCCGATAAAACAAAAAAATAATGGATGTTTTAACGCCGGAACAACGTAGTAAATGCATGTCTCACATACACAGTTCCGAGACTAAACCTGAAGTTTTTTTTCGTAAAGCATTGTGGAAATGGGGTATTCGTTACCGGAAAAATGTTAAAAACCTTTTCGGAAAACCCGATATTGCCATAAAAAAATACAAGCTTGTTATATTTATCGACGGTGATTTTTGGCACGGTAATGACTGGAGAGAACGTCATTTTTCATCACAAGAAGAATTGTTGGTTTCTTATTCTAGTTTTTGGCAAAAGAAAATACGACGTAATATCGAACGTGATAAAGAAGTGAATAATTATTATCAAACAACCAATTGGACTATAATACGGTTTTGGGCAACAGATATTAAAAGGGATTTAAATAGTTGTATTATTAAAACTATTGAAACCATAAATAGTCTTAAAAATATTTATTAAATTATTGCGCGAAACATCGCCAAGGATGGCGGCGCGCCAGAATTCGCGATTCTTCTCTTGTGGTATTTCAAACCGTGATTGTTGATTTATTAGACTGGTTGAAAAGCAAAGGGAAAGGATGCCAGGTCCGCCTTATTGCCGCTCTCCGTCTTGCCATGAATAACGGATTTTGAAACCGCCGGCATCTTAGGCAAAGCGGGTACTCAACTTCCCCTTTTCTTCAATAAGAATTTTCTTGCCGCTTTCCAGAATCGCGGTAATAGTCGGCCTGTGTACCAGTCCGTCAAGGTGAATCAGGGCCGGGGCGTCTCCGTCGTAATTATGGCCCACCGCGAAGTGGCAGGTTTCAAAGGCTTTTTCGTCCTCCAGCATACGGCCGCTTACGCGGGCCCTGGGGTTGAGGCCTATGCCTATTTCCCCTATGTTCCGGGCGTTTTTCGCGTTGAGTTCCCCGGTCCCCGGAGGGAATTTCCCCTGGGTTTCATAGGAACGGGCGCCGCGCTCGGCAAGGGTAATGGTTTTAAGGAGTTCCTTCGCGTCGGCGCCGCCTGACACAGCGGTGATAAACCCGTCTTTCAGGGTACAGTGTATGGGTTCCTTAATCAGTATGTCCCGGTCATGGAGGCTTATGGATCCGTCAAACACAATGGTCCCGCAGGCGGTTCCGTTTTCGGGGCTGATAAAGACTTCTCCGGCGGGGAGATTGCCTCCCTGTCCCGAACGGGAAAAATCGCCGTCATCCGCTTTGCCTTCTCTCCCCTTTAGGCCAAAACTCACCTCAGTACCGCCGGGCGCCGAGACATGAATGGCAGCGGCCTTGTCCAGAATCTTTTTAATGGCCGCGCAGCGGGTTCTCAGGAGCGTATAGTCTATGGGCACGGTCCGCGTAAAGGAATCTACTGTCGGGCTGGGAGACCAGAAGGCCCTGCAGGTCCTGGCTCCGTAAAGCTGGTAATGAAAAATATGGTCCCAGTTCTGGCCGTCTATCAGATACGGCGACGAGATGCCTTCCCTGTCCTTGCCCAGCTTCCGCGCACTGAGAGAAACAAACACCGCGGGGTTCGCCTTGAAGGCGGCAATCACCGCGTCTTCGGCAAATTCCATCTGGGTTTTTTCGCCCTGGTACAGCAGGACAGGGCGCGCTCCCGCCTCGGCGGCGGCATCGTACAGCGCCTGGGCAATGGCGGATACCTCGCTTTCAGGATTGCTTACAATAAGAACCTGTTCACCCTTCCTGATTTTGAGCACTTCTCCGGCGGCGATACGGGCGGCCTTGTCAAGCCTGCCGCCGCGGAGTTTCGGGGCCCGATCTATGGCCGAAAACCTGTTTGATCCCATACCGGGGATTGTAGCGATTACCGGTCCGCGTATTCAATAGGCCGCAAACGGTGCCCCCGCCGTCCGTCAGGGCGGACAGGTCATTTTGACCCATTTTTTGCCTGGTTTTTGGGCCCTGGTTCATTTTGGCCACAGAAAAGATGAAAAGCCGGAAAGCAGGGCCGTATCTTCACGGCGCCGTACAGGATGGTACGAGCTAACTTATTGTACTGTAAGTAATTACGAATAAATTCAACTTTTCTCTATGACCAAGGGGTTTTGGCATGGTATTTGCTATTATAAAGGCAAGTACAGAAGAAAACAGGAGGCTATCATTGGAAAGTATCAAAAACAGAAAAAACCGCGGAAATCCCTACTCAGATGAAAACGTTTTGTCGTTGTATCTTGAGGAGATTAACAGAATCCCCCTGCTGAACCGGGAGGAAGAACAGACCACTGCCCGTCTTGCCGCCCAGGGCGACAAAAAGGCCAGGGACACTCTGGCCCAGGCAAATCTTCGTTTTGTGGTCAATGTGGCCAAGAAATACCAGGGCCAGGGGCTTCCTCTCCCGGACCTTATCAGCGAAGGCAATATAGGACTGCTCAATGCCATAGAACGCTACGATGTAGACAAGGGTTATCATTTTATTTCCTACGCCGTATGGTGGATACGCCAGGCCATACTCAAGGCCGTCTGCGAAAAATCGCGGATGATACGGCTTCCCCTTAACCGGGCCAACGAACTTGTACAGATTGAAAAAGCCCGCAAGACCATTCAGGACGCACACAGCGCCGAAGGCGAAATCAAAGAAATCGCCAGGCTTTTAGATATGGAATCTTCCCATGTGGCGGATCTTGTCAACATAGGCCGGGAGCTTGTCTCCCTGGAGAACCCCGTATTCTCAGAGCGGGATTCTTCCAGCATTGGTGACTTTATCCAGGACGATACCTATAAATCACCTGACCAGAACATCGAAGAAGTGGCCCTCCAGGACGATATAGAATCGGTTCTGTCCACCCTCAACAACAAGGAGGCCGACATCATACGTTTCAGGTACGGCCTTGGAAGGCGCACCCCCATGTCCTTAAAGGAAATCGGCGACCGCTTTAACCTTACCAAGGAAAGGATCAGGCAGATAGAAAAGAAAGCCCTGAAGCGGCTTCAGCATCCTTCCCGGAAGTGCTACCTGGAAAGCTATGTAGCTTGACGGGCCGTTGCCTAAGTTACATGGTGGAGCCATCTGCCGCTTTTAAGGCGGCTGAGTCCTACAAGCAGTTTAACCGGCTCCTCCATGCAGAGGCAGAGGTATATGCCCCATATAGGCAGGCCGGGCACGCGCGCCGCAATCCAGGCGGCGGGAATGGCCACGAGCCAGAGGGGCAAAATATCGTAGAACGCGCAGAAAAGCGTATCGCCTCCGGCCCGGCAGACCCCTACTATCATGGTGAGGTTAAAGGCCCTGAAAGGATAGGCGCAGCTTAATACGATAAACATCACCTGGGTATTCCTCAGGACCTGTTCATTTACATTGAAGAAAAAGGGCAGGGCTCTTGATACGGGAACAAGAACGAGCGCGGCGCTCAGTGCCGCCAAGGGGGCAAACTTTGCCGCCTTCTTCGCGTAAAGCCGCGCCGCGCCTTCGTCTCCTTCGCCTATCTTTTTGCCTACCATCACCGATACGGCAGCCCCAAAGCCCATAAAGAACACCCAGGTAAGGTTGGAAATCGTAGCAGTGATATTGAGCGCCGCGATGGCGTCGGTATGGGTGCGGGCGAAGATGGCGTTCTCGACAGTAATGCCCAAAGACCAGAACGCCTCGTTGACCACTACCGGAAAGGCGATTCGTATAAAACGCCCGGTAAAGGCCCGGTTAAAACCGGCAAGGTCCCTAAAACTTCCTGCCAGGGCGTATTTTTTCGCATAACTTACGCTTACCAGTATGAGCATCTCGATAATGCGGGCCGCCGCCGTCGCCATGGCCGCTCCGGCGACTCCCAGCTCGGGAAAAGGCCCGGAACCGAAAATCAGGAAGTAATTCAACACTACGTTTACCGAAAGCGAAATAATCGTCGTTACCATCGCCAGGGCGACCTGTTCTATGGAACGGAGGGTCATGATAAAAACAAAACTTACCGCAAAGGGAAGAAACGCCGGAGTGAGGGCGTGGAGATACCTGGCGCCAAGCTCTATTACTTCCGTGTCCCGGGAATAACAGGCGATGAGTTTGTCGGGAATAAAAAAGGCGGCCAGGGTAAACAGTGCGCCTACCGCAAGGGTAATGGCAAGACAGAGCCCGGTATTTTTCCGTATGCCCTGAATGTCTTTTTTCCCCCAAAACTGGGCGGTAAAAGTCCCCGCGCCGGAGCATACCCCGAAAAGCAGCATGGTGAACAGAAAAAAAATCTGATTGCCCAGGCCGCAGGCGGCAATGGCGGCAGTCCCCAGGCGGCCCACCATCACCGTGTCCGCCATATTCACCAGGGAGTTGATCAGGTTCTGCAGCATCACCGGGACGGCAATCGTAAAGAGGCTTTTGAAAAAATGTTTGCCGGAAAATGAATCGTTGATATGGTGAGTATACCGGCAACTCTATTGTACTGTCAAACATTCTCAGGCTATACTCATAGGCATGAAATTTTCCCAGACCTTTATTCCCACCCTGAGGGAAGTTCCCGCCGACGCGGTAATCGCCAGCCACCGCCTCATGTTCCGTTCCGGGATGATACGCAAGCTGGCCAACGGCCTCTTTGCCTACCTTCCCCTGGGACTTCGTTCCTTTAGGAAACTGGAACAGATCATCAGGGAAGAAATGAACGCCATAGGTTCACTTGAAATAAAACCCCCCGTGGTGGTTCCCGCCGAATTATGGCAGGAATCAGGCCGCTGGGACGCTTACGGCGACGCGCTGCTCAGGGTCAAAAACCGCCTGGGCGCGGATTTTGTGGTGTCCCCCACGGCGGAAGAGGCTTTCACAAGCCTTGTGCGGGACGAGCTTTCAAGCTACAGGCAGCTTCCGCTTTCACTGTACCAGATCAATACCAAATACCGGGACGAGATACGCCCCCGTTATGGTGTCATGCGGGGCAGGGAATTCGTCATGAAAGACGCTTATTCCTTTCATACCGGCGACGCAAGCCTGGATGAACATTACCAGGCCATGGGCAGGGCGTACCGGCGCATCTTTAATCGCTGCGGCCTTTCGGTGATTTCCGTTCAGGCCGATTCAGGCGCCATGGGCGGCAGCGGTTCCGAAGAATTTATGGTAGAAAGCGAGATAGGCGACAACACCCTCATCTTCTGCAAAAACTGCGACTACGCGGCCAATGTAGAAAAGGCAGGCTGCAAACCTGATTTTTCGCCCCGGATGGATGCCCTTGCCCGTTCCGCCGCCGCCGGAACGCCGCCGCTTTCAAAAATAGACACGCCTGAAGTAAGGACCATAGAAGAACTATGCGCCTTCCTTAAAACCGGCGCGGAGACTTTCATCAAAACCCTTATCTACAGGGCGGTAAATGTTGAACTGGACCTTTCGGCGGCCCCCGGCTGTTCAGGCCTCAAAAAAGAACGGCCCGCGCCCGGAGCGCCCGAAGTATACCCCGAGGTCTTTTTTGCCGCCGCCATACGGGGCGACCTTGATGTCAACGAGACCAAACTTGCCGCGGTCCTCAAGGCGTCGGAAGTAAATCTCGCCGCCGACAGTGATGTCGAGCGCCTTACCGGGGCCCCGGTGGGATTTGCCGGTCCTGTAGGCCTTTCGCGGATTCCGGTACTGATTGACCACAGCGTTACGGCGATGAACGACGCGTTTACAGGCGCCCTTGAAAAGGACCGTCATTACCAGCACGCTGCCTACGGCAGGGATTTCGGGGCATGGCTCATCGCCGACATACGCACCGTCAGGGCCGGCGACCGCTGCCCCCTCTGCGGCGGCGAACTCTACGAAAAAAAAGGCAACGAACTGGGTCATATTTTCAAGCTGGGCCTTAAATATTCCAAGCCCATGAAACTCAGTTATCTTGACGAGAAAGGTGAAAGCCATACGCCCCTCATGGGCTGTTACGGCATAGGCGTTGACCGGGTACTGGCGTCCATCATCGAGGAACATCATGATGACAACGGCATCATCTGGCCCATGACCACCGCCCCGTATCAGGTTGTTGTTATTCCCATTAAGTATGAAGGCGCGGTAAAAGACGCGGCGGATACACTCTGCGCGGAACTCGAAAAAGAAGGCGTCGAAGTTCTGCTCGATGACCGGAACGAAAGGCCCGGCGTTAAATTTAACGACGCCGACCTCATGGGCATACCGCTCCGTGCCGTCATAGGCGAAAAAAACCTTTCAGGCGGCAGTCCCAGGGTCGAAATCAAGGCCAGGGCCGCAAAGGAAAACCGCCTCGTGGAACTTGCCCGCGCGGCACTGGACCTTGCCGGACAGGTCAGGCAGGAACTGGAAATTCTTAATGGAGCTTCCTCTTAGAGGGCATCGCTGATTCGCAAGCGGGATGGTCAAGGGAATGTATGTAGCGGGAAAGCCGGTCCATACCTTCCCCGCTTACCGAAGAAACGGCAAAGACAGGCGAGGCGCCGGCCAGGGTAAGGAGTTCTTCCGCATAGCGTATATCATCCTCTCCGGCCAGGTCAATCTTTGTGATGACCCCCGCCACGGGCACCTGAAACATGGCGGCCTGGCCGGGGGAAAATCGGAAGTTGCGGTTTACCGGGTCCTGCAGAAAAAGCACAAGAGCCGAATCAACGGCGCTTACCGCCAGACGGTTCCAGAGGGTACGGTTCTCCATGTATTCCCCCGGAGTATCAATGGTCCTGCCTATGATTTCCGCTGTCTGGGTTTTTACATAGACACGGGGAAGGGCGGCGAGGCGCTGGCAGAGGGTGGTTTTGCCGCAGGCTATGCTTCCCGCCACCATGATATACATGGCTTTTAGCTCCTGGTAATTTCCGAAGGGGCAAACTGCAGAGTCCCGGAAAGTACATCCAGTACGGCCCGTATGCCGGCCTCCACATTGGACACATCGCCGGAAAAAATAAGAGAACCGGAAAAACGGTCCACAAAGACCAGTTTGATTTCCGCCGCCTTAACCGCCAGGTCGGCGCCTATGATCGCGCCCTCGCCGGGGGTTATGGTCATGATGCCCAGCGCGCCTGATTCAATGTCCACGGCTCCGAGCTTTTTGTACAGCCCCTTGTCGGGATTGGCGATGACATGGGCCAGGGTAACCTGTTTGCCGGGTACGAATTCCTGAATGATGCGCTGCTTGTCCTGAGACATGGTTTCCTCCGTTATAAGAGCGTGGCGAATACTTCGGGCCGGGGGTTGGGTATCACGGTCGATGCGACCAGGGAGCCGTTATGCTCTGCTTCTTCGCTTCCGGCCCTGAGCGCCGATTTGACCGCCGCTACGCTGCCTGAAAACACCACAAAGGACTTGCCCCCTATGCCTGTGGCAAGCCTTACATTTAACAGTTTTATATCCGCGGCTTTAACCGCGGCGTCGGCGGCGTAAACAGCCTGGGTGATGGTGTAGAATTCCAGTATGCCCAGGGCGCTTACCCCGCCGGGAGAAGTAGTCTGGTTAATGGCGGGAATCACCTGGGGGTCCAGCCTGGGGATGACCACCGAATCAATCACATAATGACCGCAGGCTTCCCTTGCCGCGCCTATCGAGGAATTTACCGCCGATACTTCACCATGAAAAAGTATATTGTACTTGCCGGGGCAGGTTTCCTTTGCAAAAACAAGGACGGTTTCGGCGGTCTTGAGTATGGCATCAGCCGCTTCAATTCCCTTGGCTATGCTCGAAAATTCAATAAACCCTATAGCGTCATTCATTCAAACTCTCCGCTTCAATAACTATACGGTCGTCAAACAGGCGCACCCTCCCGCTTATGGATGCGTGAATTCTGGCGCCCAGCTTTCCCTGGGGTATGCAGGCGATGAGGCTGCCGGCCTCTACCTTTTCTCCTGTTTTTACACAGGGAAGGGCAGGAACACCGGCGTGCATCTTCAGGGGAATGGAAACCCGGCGCACATTACTCATATCCTCAAAGCCTTGGGGCGCAAGTCCGTAATAGTTTGAAATCCCCGCTCTGGCGGCCATGCGTTCCGAGGGAATCCTCCGGTACGGCCTGGCCGGGCTGGGATCTTCCCCGGATGGAAATTCTGGCCGCAGACCCCTCATGCGGAATTCCTCTTTGATGAGTATGTTTATCCTGCAGGGCTGAAGTTCCATTGGGCAGGCGTACATTTCGCAGATGCCGCATTCACAGCAGAGCAGGGCGTTTTTCGCGGCCCGGGTTTCGAGGAGTTCGTCCATTCCCCGGGAAGCGGCGAAGGCCCGCATGACAAGGTGGGGCCGGAGGGGACTTCCCAGGAGTCTGCGGGGGCAGAGATCAGAACACAGGCTGCACTGGATACAGGAGGCATGGGCCCTGTTCTTCATGTGAAGGGGCGCTGTGCGGCGGCGCAGGTCAAGGTAATGGCCTTCCTCAAGAACAATGATGCCGGAAGTGGTCTTTGTTACCGTCTCATGGTCAAGGCTGCCGTCGTCTATGGGCCGCCCCATAAGAGGGCCGCCTGAAATGATAAAGGGTCTTGAGGTTTTTACGCCGCCGGCCCGTTCTATGCATGCTGAAAAACTTGTTCCTATGGGCGCGCGAAGCACCAGGGGATCTACGACAGCGCCGCTTACGGTAAGGTATTTATGGGTCAGGGGGCGGCCTTCCAGAGCGTCGGCCACGGCAAGAAGAGTCCCCGCGTTGGAAACCACCGCGTCCGAATCAGGGGGTATGCCTCCG
The DNA here is from genome assembly GCA_031268255.1 of Spirochaetaceae bacterium. Lineage (GTDB taxonomy): Bacteria > Spirochaetota > Spirochaetia > Treponematales > Breznakiellaceae > JAIRTD01. The sequence continues at coordinate 8,166 of JAIRXO010000007.1, read as the reverse complement.
GGAGGAATTCTGATGCCCGCCGCCTCATAGAGGAGTACCTGCTCGTCTCCCGCGGGATAAACGCTTTCCATGAGGCATAACGCAACGCCGTCTTTTCCCGCCATGGCGTTTTTGAGCGCCGCGATCTGTTCCCGGTAATGGTCCTTTACGGCGAAGATGACTTTTTCCGCGCCCAGAGCCTCTTTTATCGAAAGGGCTGCGGAGACAAGCCGTCCCGCAAAATGGGCCATAATGTACTGATCCGTTCCGAGAAGGGGTTCACATTCGGCCCCGTTGACAAGAAAGAGCCTTGCCGTGCTTGAGTATTTGACGTGGGCCGGAAACCCCGCCCCGCCTTCTCCGGCTACGCCGGCTTCCTGGACCAGGCGGGAAATCTCGTTCATTTACGCTGCTTTCCGGTTTCCGCCGTGTCGATGATGCCTACAATGGCGGCGTCAATGGGCGCTTCACCGGAAACTCCGGTCTTTGCGGCACAGCGGGCAGTGCTTCCCGAAACTACGAGGACTTCTTCCCCAATACCGGCGCCGACAAGATCCGCGGCCACAAACGCGCCGCCCCTCTCGCCTTCCTGGACCAGCATGAACTTGAACCCCTCAAGAGAGGCTTCCTTTTTTGTACTCCAGATATGCCCTACAACCTTGCAAACCTGCATCCCGTAACTCCTGTATAGGCGGCGAAAGCCGCCGGGTTTAACCAAACATTAACGCATAACGCTACTGTTCCCATTCAATCCTGCAATGAGCCTCGTAAAAAACATCTTTCGCCGCGGGGGTTACTATGGTTCCTCCGGGAAGCTGTATTTTGCCCCCGGTCCTGACAAGTTTCTTCGCGTCGGCCTCGGTTACGAGTGCTGTCTTTCGCCCTGTCCTCCGGGGAGCCGCTTCGTTCCGCGCTGGTTTCCCTGCTCCCGCTGGTTTCCCCGCCGCCGCAGAGGAAAGTATTTCGAAGGAGTCGCCCTTCCGGTACATACAGGCGTTGGCTTCATCAAAATCAATATGCAGGGCCGGCATAAAGTCATCCCTGACCCGCACCGGCACGTCCTCAAAAGTAAGTGGGCGGCGGCTTTTTACACGGACACAGACGGAACTGCCGTTCTTCAGCCCCAGGGTTTCGGCATCCACGGGCCTCAGGTGCAGGTGAATCTTTGCCACTATGGCGGCCTTCGCCCTGATGCTCCCCGAGGGGCCTTCGATTTCTACTTCCGCCGCGTCCGATAAATCGCCTGACAGCCTGAGTGGGGCGTCAATGCCGAGCATGCGGGCATCGGTCAGGGAAAGTTCCACCTGCACCGCACCGCGTTCAGGGCCCAGTATGGCGACATTATCCAGAACACCGTCCGGGCCTTTAAGCCTTACCCTCTGTTCACTTAAAAATTCCCCCGGCTGGGAAAGAGCGCGCCGCGCCCTGAGCGCCTCATCACCGCCAAAAAGTCTTTTTACCGCTTCCCTGGTAAGGTGTACATGCCGCGCCGAGACCTCAAGGGATAATTTGCCCGGCTCAGGCGGCTGCCGGGGTTCAGGCGGCATCTGCCCCTGGGTCGGTATCTGACTCTGTAGCGGCATCCGGCCCTGCGGGAGCGTCTGGTCTTGCGGCGGCGCGAAGAGCCCCCGGCGGCTGAGAACCTTTTCGACGATGGCCCTGATTTCCGCTTTGTCCATCATGCGCTTCCCGAGACAAGGCGGCAAAAAAGCCAGTACAGGGCGCTGGAAAGCCGGTTCATGGCGAGGATGATATCCTCCCGCTCCGCATGCCCGCCCGGGGCAAAAACTTTTACCGCCATGAGTTCTCCCTCCCGTATACCGGTGCGCAGGGTATTGAGGCGCAGGGCGAGGGGGCCCATGCGGTAATGGGGAACAGGATGGGCAATGCCGAAACTTCCCTGTATATCATGGCTCTGCCGGTGAAGCTCCTCCGCGTCAAGGCCGAAAAGCTCAGGCGGCGCCAGGGGTTTTTCCGTTACCTCCGCCGCGAGAATATTTCTGAGGCAGGACAGTACCTCGCCCAGGGCTTCGCGGTACCATGTTTCTCCCAGGCTGTCCGCCAGGACCTGGGCCTCAAGGACTTCCGCCTCAAGGGAATCAATGCGGCCCCGGAAGGCTATGCGCGGAGACTCCTTGCTTACAAGACGCCTGCCTGAGAGATGGGTAAGATGTTCGGGCTTGCGCCTGAAACGCTCGCCGGTTTCAGCATGCACGAAGGTAGAGTCTCCCCGGTCCTCGATGGGAACCACAGGCATGGCCGCCGCTTCTCCCTGACTTTCTTCTGATTCATCCAGGGCTATGCCCCGCAGGGCAAGGTAGTCCCTGGCCTCCGGGGTCACATAGGCCCCCTCAGGCGGAGTATATTTCCTGCAGCCGTCCGGTAAAAGCAGACTGCGGAGATCGGCCTGGGTAATAGTTTTCATCGTCCGCAATGAAACGCTTATTTGTCAGTGGTCTTTAGGGTAGGAAGTATGCCTTCCACATCCGTATGGGGCCGGGGAATCACATGGACCGATACCAGTTCGCCGACCTTGGCCGCGGCCGCAGCGCCCGCGTCGGTAGCCGCTTTAACGGCGCCTACATCACCCCTGACCATGACGGTCACAAGCCCCCCGCCCACATGGACCTTTCCTATGAGGGACACATTGGCTGCCTTAACCATGGCATCGGCGGCTTCTACCGAAGCGACCAGTCCTTTGGTTTCTACCATACCCAGAGCTAACAATGTTTCTGCCATCTTCATTTGCCTCCTAGCATATATTGGCCGGTTTCAAACCGGAGAGCCGTTCCATGACAAGCTCGGTAATCGCTTCCACGTCAGCGGCGCTTAACTGACCCTGGGCCCTGGCGTTGTCGGCCGCCGCGCCTGTTCCGGGCATTGGCCTAACGCCGCCGTCTACTCCGGCGCCCGGCGCCCGGCGGAGCAGGGCCTCTCCTTCCCTGCGTATGTCATCAAGGGAACGGCAGCCCGCGGCAACACGCCGTATATTGATGAGGTTGAGGGGCGTAATGTTGTCGCTGGTAGCACTCTTGCCCACAGCGCCGCAGCCTAAGGTCAGGGCCGGGGCGAGATTTGTGGTTGCCCCCACGCCGCCCAGTGCGCCGGGGGTATTCACCAAGAGCCGGGACACTGCCTTCTTCATGGCAAATTCCCTGATGATTTTTTCGTCTTTACTGTGAATCACCATGGTATGTCCCGCGCCCTCATTTTCCAATATACGGATGCAGCGTTTGCATGCGTTTTCCCAGCCGTCCTCGGTGTAGAAGCCCAGGACAGGACAGAGTTTTTCCCGTGAATAGGGATTATCCCTGGATACTTCGGTCTGGGGAGAAATCAACACCCTGGTTCCGGGAGGAACCTGTATGCCGGCCATACCGGCGATAGAGCCAGCCGTCCTGCCGACTATTTTCGGATTCATGCGGCTGCCTGAAAAAAGCAGATTTTTCACCACGGCGCTTTCCGCCTCGTTCAATATATACGCGCCCTGTGCGGAAAATTCCTTGAGAACCGCACCGGCTATAGGAGCATCGGCTACAACGGACTGCTCCGAGGCGCAGATGGTGCCATTGTCAAAGGTCTTGCTGTCCATGATCATCCTGACCGCCTGAGAAATATCCGCGCTCCTTTCTATAAAGGCCGGCCCGTTACCCGGCCCGACGCCTATGGCGGGATTCCCCGAAGAGTAGGCGGCGCGGACCATGGCCTCGCCTCCTGTAGCGAGGATAATACCTACATCCCGGTGCCGCAAGAGGGTGTTTACCGCTTCGCCCGTTACCAGGCTTATGCAGCCCACAAGACCCGGGGGAGCGCCGGTCTGGGCAAGAGCGCCGTTTATGACGCGCACCGTCTCAAGTATGCAGCGCAGGGCATTGGGATGAGGGCTTATGACAATGGCGTTGCCGCTCTTTATGGCGATAAGGGTCTTGTACATCACTGTGGAAGTGGGATTGGTCGAGGGAATCAGTGCCGCCACTATGCCCATGGGGACGCCGATTTCCGTTATGCCCCGTATTCTGTCTTCACTGAGTACGCCGACAACTTTCAGATTTTTGATGCTCTCCCAGGTAGTATGGCTTCCAAGAAGGTTTTTAAGAACTTTGTCCTGCCAAACACCGAATCCGGTTTCCTCGGCGGCCATCTTTGCCAGAGATTCCGCCTGACGCACACAGGCATCCCGTACCGCGAGGCAAAAACGGTCCAGCTCTTCCTGTCCAAGCGATGCCAGTATCTTCCGGGCCTCTCCGGCCCCGGCGACAAGATCCCGCACCTGTTGAATGGATTCCAAATCCTTATCCATACTGCCGCTCCTCTTTGTCCCGGCTTACTCTATGTCCAGAGGCCGTGCGGCTGTCCCGTAAACGCTTTGGGCAAAGGCTTCGCAGACGGCGCGGCAGGCGGCCTGTTCTCCCGAAAGTATGGCCCCGGCAAAGTTGGTTTCCGTCGGGGGGCCGTAAAAAACCTTGAGGGAAACTTTGGCCGCCTTGAGGGCCGCGTCCAGGGCGGGCAGGGCCTCGGCGGGCGGCGCGATAAGATAGGCCAGCGGAGTACCCCTGTCTACCGCGGCGATCTTTGAAAGATAGGTCCCGCTTTGGGAAACCGTATGGGCAAGAAAATAAATTGAACCGGCATCATCGGCGTTTAGAAAATGGGCGTCATGGCGTATGCAGGATGCGGCAGCTTCAAGGCCGCTTCTGACTTCCGCGGGACCCGGACCTGAGAGTACGCCGATAAACTCTCCGGCCAGGCGGGTCGAGGCGTTTTTGGCTCCGGCGTACAGGCTTTTCGCGTAAAGAACCCTGACCTCGGCCCGCTTGGTGGCGTCATCGAGGGCTATGTAGGAAACATCATCACTGTCCGTACTGATAATGCCAAGACAGCGGTCCCCCCGCGGAGCGCCCAGTTTTTCAAGCAAAGCCGCGTCCGCGTTTGGTATAATCCGGGTACAGAGAATCCTGGTAATTATCGCATCGCCTTTCATGTATCCTCCAAAAAATTCTACCGCTTAAAGTCAACCCCGCTGGCTTTCTTCTCCAGTATTTTTTCTATCAGATCAACAAGATAGGCCCCCGCTTCCGCGGCAGGTATACCGTTGGCGTGAATGTTTGAGACTACGGTACGCCGGGATTCACTCTGGCCCATTTTTGCTTCGTAGCAAAGATAGGCGCTCATGCTTTCGGCGGTAGCAAGACCCGGTCTCTCTCCTATAAGTATGCACACTAATTTTGCCCCGGTAATTTCGGCGATCTCATCCTCGATGGCGACCCTGCCGAAGCGTACAAAAACGGGTTTTCCGGTGCTTATGTTTTTTGCCTTTAACCCGTCGGCAAGCACCAGATAAAGATTGGCAAGATTGGCTTCTATGGCCCGGGAAGAAAGCCCGTCCGAAACAATGATCTGGACATCCTTGCCTTTCTCAAAATATTCTCCGGCGTTTTTAAGGGCTCCGGCGGAAAGCCGCCTTCCCAGATCGGGCCGGGTAATGTGTTCCTGGCGGTTTGCGCAGCGGCTCTCCACAGCCGGGATGCCGAGGCTCTCAAGCAGTTCCGCCGATACATCACGGAATACCGCGTCTCTGGCGGCGGCATGATCGGCCCTGAGTTTGAGGAGGGTGCCTGTCCTGAGCCGGGGCCCGGCCCGGCCAACCCCAATACGGGCGGAAGTCGCGTTTTGCATACGTTTGAGGAGTTCGGGATTCCGCACCGCCCATTCCTGCCTCTCCGCGCCGGCGGCCATGCCTTCTTCCTTTGGTTTCACGTCCGGGGGACTGAGTATTCCGGCGGCGGGGACGGCCTGACGCCCGGCGGGAATCTTGAGCGCCGCCTCCCGCGATATTTTTCCGGCATAGGGGTCTCCCGGCGAAGCGGCTTGCCCCGCCGTGGTGGCTGTGTCAGGTGGCCTGACCACGGCAGACAGCTTGGCCGTGGCAGGAGTTTTTACCGTGGAGGGAATTTTTGCCGCGGCGGGGGACCCGGAGTTCTTTGAGGAAAGATATTCTTCAATGACCTCGGCCACTATGGACCCAATCCGGTCTCCGCCGTTCACTGTATGCCTCCGTCTCTCATATTCAATCTTACCCGAAGATAGTCGGGTCTCCGGCCCTGGGAGTAAGTTTCCCGTTTTCCATAATGCCCATTTTCTCAAGCCATCGTTCAAATTCGGCAATGGGCCGCAAACCAAGGCTTTCCCGTATTGCCTGAACATCATGATAGGCGTTGCTCTGGTAGTTCAGCATCACATCATCGGTGGTGGGAATCCCCAGTATATAGTTGACGCCGGCCTGGCCGAGAAGCATGGAAAGATTTTCAAGATCATTCTGTTCGGCCATCATGTGGTTAGTATAGCAGCAGTCGCAGCCCATGGGGATACCGGAAAGTTTGCCCATAAAATGATCCTCAAGGCCCGCCCGTATTACCTGCCTACCGTCATAGAGGTATTCGGGGCCTATAAAGCCCACTACGGTATTCACCATGAAGGGTTTAAAGACCCTGGCAAAGGCATAACAGCGGGCCTCCATGGTTACCTGGTCCGCACCGTAATGGGATTCGCTTGAAAGCTCCGAACCCTGGCCGGTTTCAAAGTAAAGCACATTGGGACCGGTTCCGGTCCCCTGGCGGGCAAGGAGGGCTCCGGCCTCCCGTATGTGTTCGGAACTGAAACCAAAGGCGGCGTTACCCTTTTCGCTTCCCGCGATGGACTGAAAAATCATGTCGCAGGGCGCGCCCTTCCTGACCGCTTCAATCTGGGTGGTAATATGGCCCAGAACGCAGATTTGGGTGGGAATCTCAAAGCGCCGTTTTATTTCGTCAAAACGCCTGAGTATTTCGGTAACGCCGGCAACCGTATCGTTGACCGGATTAAGGCCTATGAGGGCATCGCCGCAGCCGTAGCTTAATCCTTCAAAAACCGAGGCGGTAACGCCTTCAACATCATCGGTGGTATGATTGGGCTGGAGCCTTGTGGCCAGGCGGCCCCGGAGTCCTATAGTGGTATTGCAGTGGGCGGGAACCCTGATGCGTGACGCGGCGTACACAAGGTCAAGGTTGGTCATGAGCTTGGCTGCCGCGGCGACCATCTCCGCGGACAGGGCGCGGGAAACCCGGCGTATGTCCTCGACACAGGTCGTTTCGCTTAAAAGCCATTCCCTGAGCCGGGCCACAGTCCAGTCCTTAATGCCGTTGTAGCTTGTCTCGTTAAGGCCGTCCTGGTTGAGCCGCGTAACCTCATCATCCTCATAGGGAACAACGGGATTTTCCCTGAGATCATGGAGAGACATTTCGGCAAGGGCCTGTTTCGCGGCCACCCGCTCAAGGGCGCTTGTGGCGGCGATTCCGGCAAGTATGTCGCCGGATTTTTCCTCGTTGGCCTTGGCCAGCACTTCCTTGACATCCTTAAAACTGAAACTCTCGCCAAGCAGTTTAACCTGATACATAGCCTACCCGAAAATCAGTGTTTTGATGACCACAGGAACGGTGATGCCGCCCATGACCGGCCTGCCCAGATCAAGATAGCTGTGTTCACCGGCGCGTATGGAATCCAGTACGGTCAGGGGCCGTTCTTCCGGCAGCCTCGCGGCAATCATCTGGCCCAGAGCCTTGGCCATATCCTTCTCGGTAACAATAATAAGGGGCGAGGAGGGTTTAAGGGAAGGGGTCCAGCGGGAGAACACACCCGCCGCGGCGTTAAGTTCATCATAACCGGGGTTCCTCATTCCGGCAAGGGAAAGCGCCAGATCGTCGCTGTCATGCTGGGAAAGAAACCAGGCCGCACGCTCGGCAAGGGGGCCGTCCTCGCCACGGTAACAGGCCGCTTCCTCGGCGGGGCGGAGGCGCAGCACCGGTACATTCTTTCTGGGGAATACGGCGCCACGGTAAAAAATGGTACTGCCCGAAAGGCTTACCGTACAGCTTCCCGCGCCCACCACCGTCGCCCTGATGGTTTCGCCGCCCCGGAGGAGCTGAAGCGTGGTGCAGAGGGCGCTCTGCCTGAGGGCTTTCCCCAGAAGCGGGCCTATATCGCCATAGACAAAGGGGTCATCCGCCGCCTCATATACCGCGTCGGCAACCCCGCCTGAGATAAAGACCCCGTCGGGCCTGGGGGGAATTTCAAAATACGCGGAGCCCGGAGTACGAAGGGTTTCAAAAACAGGCTCCCGATCCCTGAGTCCCATGGCCATGTCAAGCACAT
>JAIRXO010000020.1 GCA_031268255.1 Spirochaetaceae bacterium | reverse complement strand
CATTTCCGTTTCTTCGGGATTGCGTGTTGTTACCCAGCCGTTGCGGTTGCTGATGCGGTGCACATGGACATCGACGCAGAGGCCTTCCTTGTTAAAGGCTTCGGTCAGGACAAGGTTGGCGGTTTTTCTTCCTACGCCGGGGAGGGCAAGGAGTTTTTCCATATCGGCGGGGACTTCGCCGTCATAGTCGTCTATCAGAATGGCGGCTATTTTTTTTAAGGATGCCGCCTTTGTCCGGTAAAACCCGGCGGGATAGATGAGACGGGCTATGGTGTTTTCGTCAAGGGCCAGGAGTTTCCGGGGGTTTGGGGCCTTGTCCAAAAGCGCGCGGGAACTGAGCATGGTAACTTCGTCCTTGGTTCTCAGGCTTATGATGGTTGAGGCAAGCACCGCCCAGGGGTCCTGGTTAAAGACTTCGGCCACTGTGCTTACCGAAGGGTCGCCGCCAAAATTTTCGCCGGTCCCGGAAGCTGATGTGCCTGTCTTTTGCGGTTGCTTCCGCCATGCTTTAAGGGAACGGAAGATTTTTTCCCAGTCAGGGCCCTGTGTTGATTTCATGCTTCACCATCCTTTGGCGCTTGCGGCCTTTCAAGGAGGCAGATGGCCAGGGCTTCTACGGCTTCGCCTGATCCGAGGGGGCCGAGGCCCTCGTTGGTTTTTCCCTTGACAAATACCGCTCCGGTCTCAACGCCGAGGACCGAAGCAAGGGATGACCGTATCGCTTCCCTGTAGGGAAGCAGCTTGGGTTCTTCCGCGACGACTACACAGTCAAGGTTTACAAGGCGCCAGCCCGCTTCCCGGACTTTTTGACAGACTTCTTTGAGGAGCGTAAGTGAATCAGCGTCCTTCCATGCCGGATCAGAGGGAGGAAAGAGTTCCCCTATGTCGGCGAGGGCCGCCGCGCCGAGCAGCGCGTCGCTTACCGCGTGGGCGAGGACATCGCCGTCCGAGTGGCCCAGTTCGCCTTTGTCAAAGGGAATCTCGATTCCGCCGAGCAAAAAGCGCCTGCCCTTTGCCAGACGGTGAAGGTCCCTGCCCACTCCGGCGCGGATCATGGTTCCCCTTCCAAATCTTCGGGAAAGGTAATTTTTTTGTTGGTTCTTTCACCGGGAACACCGGCGACCTTCCCTATAAATTCTCCCCAAACCTCCGCGTCATCGGTGTATTCAAAACCTTCCTGTTCTTTTTTCGCGGCAAGTTCGTGGGCCCTGAGTATGTCGGGAAAGCGAAAACCCTGGGGGGTCTGGGCGGCGGCTATCGAGGCCCGCCTCAGATGGCGGACCACAAAGCCCGAGCTGTCTATTTCCTTTGGGGTTTCCCCCAGGGGAAGCAGGGGCAACGCCGAGCCGTATCTCGTAACGGCGCTGATGACGCTCCGTATGAGTTTTCCGCTGACCCAGGGGCGCGCGCCGTCATGGATAAGCACCAGGGACGGCTCGTGGTCCTTGAGGAACTCAAGGGCAAGATGTACCGAGGCGCGGCGCGTGGGGCCGCCGTGTACAAAAAAAACAGGCGTCCCTCCGTCCGGGAGTTCCCCCAGGGCAGCTTCCGCTTCTTTTTGGGAGGAAGAAGGGGGAATGGTTATGACGATGACGCCTATTTCGGGAAGCGCGGCAAAGGCCGCCGCCGATGCGCCCAGCACGGTGAGGGGCCGCTTTTTGCCGTCAAAAGCCCCGGGAAGAACCTGGTATTCCTTTTTAACGCCCCCCATGCGGGTTGACGAACCTGCTGCACAGATAAGCGCGGCAGTCATGGGACTACCTTGATTCCAGACGGGCAAAGATCAGGGATTCAACTTCATCCTTTGGTTTTTTAAGGGAAAAGGAAATTTCATCTTCGAGAAGTTTGAGTGCCGAATCGTAGAGCTTGCGTTCCAGTATGGGCAGTTCCTTGACCTTGCTCCTGTGGTAGAGGGAACGGACTATGGTGGCTATATCCATGACGCTCCCTTTTTTAAGGAGATCAAGATTCATCTGATAACGGAGTTTCCAGTCGGACGGAATGGGTTCGTACTCTTCGCCGATGAGATTCAGCGCCTTGAGGGCCTGATCCTTGTGGACTATGGGCCGTATGCCCAGTTCTTCGGCCTTGCCTACCGGAACCATGATGGTCATGTCGGAAACTTCAAGATAAATCATGTAATAGGGAATTTTTTGGTTCTTAAAGACCTTGTCCTGGACAGCGGTAACAACCCCGACTCCCTGGCTTGGGTATACGATTTTCTGGTTTACCTGAAAGGGTTTAGCTTTGCTCATTGCCGTTTACTATAGCACGAAAACAAGGTTTCCACAATAAGGCGGGGCGCCGCGATAAGAAGTTTTCTTTCCCGCCTTATTCAAGGGGCGGCCTCAGCCCTTTGCGGTCCCTGGTCCGGAGCGCACCACGCCGGGCAGGGGCCTGAATGCCTTAAACGAAAAATACTTAAAGGGGTGTATATTGAGCGCGTTGGGGAACCAGCCGTCTATCTCGTCCATGTCGATGATGTTAAGCGCGGGGCTGTAGGAGATGGGGAGTACGGCGCCCCGGTCGAGGAGCAGTTCCTCTGCTTCGGCAAGGAGTTTCCAGCGTTCTTCCCCTTCGGCGCCCATGGATCGTTCGATGAGCTGTTCATATTCATCATCGCTGTATTTGGCGTCGTTAAGGTTTGAATTTCTGCACCACATCTGGAGGAAGGTATAGGGGTCGGCAAAATCGCCTATCCAGGTTGATGAGCCTACGTCGTAGCCGCCCTGCTTGAGGGATTCAAAGTAGCGTTCAAAGGGGATGACTTCTACCCTGACCCTGATGCCCAGTTCTTCCTTCCAGGTTGAAGCCATGAGGCCCCCTATGCGTCCGGCTTCTTCCGAAGGGGTAAGGCGTATCACCAGTTCGGGGAGCCCCTGGCCGAGTGGGTAACCGGCTTCTTCCAGCAGGCGTTTTGCCTCGGTGAGGTCCCTTTCCTCGACACCCGCTACTTTCGGATACCCGGGTATGGGGTAGATAAGGGTTTTGGCGGGGAGGTAGTGGCCTTCCCGTATTTCCGCCCAGGGCAGGGAAACGGACAGGGCTTTCCTGATACGGTAATCGGTCCAGGGTTCCCTGTCCGAGCGTATGAAGTAATAGTGGGTGGCAAACATGGCGTTTACCATGAGGCCGCTCTGGTCCCGCAGGGCCGTTACGTCAACATCGCCGCTTATCCAGCGGGCCTCGCCCGAATTCCAGAACGACGCGGCTTCTTCGGCGCTGTCAGAAAAGCGTATGACAAGGCTCTTGAGGCTCACCCGCGCGCTGTCCCAGTACAGTTCGTTTTTGGAAAGTATCATGCGTTCGGCGTTCTGTTCAATAATATAAAAGGGCCCGTTTGAAAGGGGCGGCCTTGCCGACCAGTCCTCCTCGGCGGTCATGGAAGGGTGTATGGGGCTGAAGGAGTGATGGCAGAGCATACTCGGAAAAAACGACGCCGGCGCGTTAAGCGTTACGACCAGTGTGCGGCTGTCGGGGACCGTTATGCCCACTTCGTCCGGGTCGCTCTGTATATTAAGGCGGTATTCCCTCGCGCCCTTGATAAGGTCAAAGAGGGAAGAGTAGGGCGAGTCTTTTTTCGGGTCCAGGAGCGAAAGCCACGCGCTGCGGAAATGGCCGGCCAGCACGGGGTCGCCGTTCCAGTACCTGGCGTTTTCCCGTATGGTAAAGGTCCAGACCTTTTTGTCATCCGAAAGTTTCCACGCCGAGGCCAGGGCGGGGACCGGTTCCATGGTAAAGGGGTGATAGGAAAAAAGGCCCTCATACAGGGCGGTAAAAAGCTGGGCTTCGTTGGCGAGATAGGATTTGCGGAAATCAAGTTCCATCCTGCCTGAGGAAAAGGCCACGCTCAGTTCGGTACGGTCCTGTATACCTGGCCGGCCCTCTGGCGCTTCCTGGGGAACCAGGGGCGGCTTCTCCCTTTCCGGGGGCGTCTCTGGCGAGACGGCGTGGTCCGTGGTGCAGGAGGCAAGGAGGAGCAGCGCCGCCGGAACGAGGGCCCCAAGGCGCGTCAGGCCGCCCTTCTTTATGGATAGTGTATTCATGGAAGCATCCTTTGTCATTAAACATCAACACCGAGCTTTTTAAGCTGTTCGGTTTCTTCTTTTTGGGCGCTGTAGTCATATCGCTTCTGATTCGCGTTTACTATGGCGTTTTTTATGGCGGCAAGTTCGGGCTTTATTCCCTTGATCTTGTCCCGTACCTCAGGAGGCGCGCTGATTTTAAAATATTCATCCAGCGCCGAAAGTATCTTGTGGGTATTTTGTATGTCTTTAACGCCCCGGTCGAGGTAGGCGAGAACCTGATCTTCTCCCATAGCGTCAAGGCGGGACGTTCCCGGCTTCGCGTGCAGGGCCGCCGTGGTGCGTATCTTTTTTTCGAGATCGGTCTTGAGGCTGTAATAATTTATGTCCTCCCTGACATTGGTTCCCTTGGCCGTGTCAAGGTACTGGAGCCTGTATATCACCGGCTCAGGGGGCTTATGCATCATCTCCTGGAACGCCTTGCGCACCTTGTCCCAGAACCCCTTCCGTATGCTTTCCATGGTGGCGTTGTTCTCGTCTATCTTTACCACTATGTCGGCCAGGGTCTGGGAAACAGAGCCCAAAATATGCAGCCCTTCAATAAGAAAGGTCTTAAATGAAATCTGCTGTTTATGGACCTTTGGTTTTGCGTCAGGCAGGGCGAGGCTTTTGAGTATCGTTTTCCGCAGCGCCTCTCCCTGGGGCGTATAGTCCTCGTTTATCAGTTCCTCGGTTATTTCTGTTGAAAAGGGAAGGCCCGCCACGGCGGAATAATTTTTTTTGATTTGGGAAAGTATTTCGTTTTTTTTTGTGAGGCCCGCGTCAGGGGCAAACGGCAGGGCGCCGCTTATTTTTTCCCGTATCTGACCCTTGATGTATTCGCGCTGGAAATCAACAAGTTCCTTGAGTATGATCATGACGCTTACAGAGGCTTTTTGGATCGCGTCCAGGGATTCGCTTATGATGGTTGCGGATATCTGATCCACATTACCCTTTACCGAACCGATAAGTTCGGCGAAGGCCTTGGTCGTGTGGCTCTGCGAGGCGCTGTTAAAATGAATCCAGTCAATGTATTTTACCAGGGCCGCTATGCGTTTGATACGCTCAAGAGTAAGAAATTCAACAGAGAACTGGTAAAAGTTGACCAGGAAGTCAATCTGATTATCATAGTTTGAAAGCCGTATGGAAAGCTCGTCGATTTTGGCAGCTTCGTTCATCGCCCCGGCGGGGGGGATTTCCAGCTCGCCCACCTTGGTTTCCTGCTTGTAGGGGTCCTCCTGCAGTATGCCCTTTTTGAGCAGCAAGAGGTAGATGTTTTCGAACGACGCATGGAAAGAGCGGAACCCTTCCTTAACGCGGGGCAGTTCTGTTTTTTCCAGCCACTGCTGCCGGGCCGCGAGGGCCTGGGCATGAAGCCGGATATAGTCTTGAGCTTCAGGCATATTGGATACAGTATGCTGTATTTTTATAATTAAAGCAATCTTCAGCATGGGGCCTTATAGTAGGTATGAAATATACCAGCCTCATTATGTTCCTGGCGCTGTTTTCCTGTTCAGGGCCGCTCATGCCCCGCTCCCATACGCTAAAGGCGCCGCCCCTGCCTGAGACCTGGGCCTTTCTCGGGCCTCCTTCCTGGCATATTGAATGGATAGACAACAGCGGCATCTGGCGCCGGGCCGAGGCGGAAGCGCGAAACGGCATCATCCTCGCGGTTATAGAAAGCGGCGAAACCTGGACCGGTGCGGTTCTTGCCTGGCCGTTCTGGCCGGACACGGACTGCGAAAAAGGCGTTTTCAGGCCCGCCGGGGCCATAGTGCCCTTTGACATCTCAGGCGGCAGGGTTGTCCTGAGCTGGCAGGGAGGGGTAGACGCCTTTTTCTACCGGGAACTTGCCCGTTTCGGCTGGGGGAGTACCCGCAGCCCCGACCGTTTTGACTGGCCCCGTTTCAGGGAACTTTTTTCGGGCGCGCCGTCCCCGCTCCTCCCCGAAATCCGCGAAAACCCCTGGCTTGTTGACTGGACAGGCGTCGCGGTAAAAACCATAGCATCGGGTTTTGACCGGCGCAGACTTGTATCGGCCTATACAGGAAGCGTAAGCGTTCCCGCTCCCGCCGCCGGCCCCTGGGCGGCCTCAAACCCCTTTGTGCTCCCCCCTGGCAGCAACCCGTGGGAACTTGGCGCCGCCCCCTGGGTGGATACCTTTGTTTCGCCCCAGGGGACAGCCAAGGTGTCACAGGCGGGCTTTATATGGCGGCCTTGAGGCATAAGTACGGTATGGCATACACTGGAGTATGAATCTGAAAAACGCCTGCCCGTCTTGCGCCCTTGTGCTGCTGGTTCTTGCCGCGGCGGTTTCCTGCGGGAAACAGGAAGCCCCCGCGCCCGGCGATGCGCCGGGCCGCTGGGATACTGACGAACCTGACCTGATTCTTGTTCCCGCTTCCAATCCGCTCTGGTTTGAATTCGGCGACACCGGGGCGCTCCACATTGATGGACCCCTGGCCGCCTCTGTCCCTCCCTATGTTCCCTGGCCGCTTTCCCGCCACGGCGCGGGCCTCCTCTCCGGGGAAGGGGAACTGGTGCTGGCGGTGAACCGGCTGGGGTTTTTCGTGTTCCGGCCCAGGCCCGGACAGGCTCTTGCCCTGTACGCCCTGACGGACAGGGACTACTGGTCCGGTTTCAGCATTGCCGCCCTGTTCCCCTTTAAGGAAAGGGCCGCCGCGCTCCTGTACCGGGATGATTTTTTTTCCGCCGCGCCCGGAGGCCCCCTGCCTGACCCAAGAGTCCTCAGCCTGAACAGGGAATACCCAGCCCTGGAAATCCCTGAAATCCCGGCCTTTGCTTCCTTCCCTCCCCAGGACGGCTGGGACCTGGAAGAGCTTGAACTGGGCAGCGACCATGTGTGGTATTTCCGGGCCGTACAGAAAAACACCGAACAGGGAGAGCGGAATTATTACGCCGTCCCTGATTTGAGCGCCGCGCCCGGACCGAGCAGCCTTGGTGCCTTTCGGAACGCCGGCCTTCCTTTGGGCCTTGATACAGCGCCGGAACCCCTTGCCGGAGCCCTTGCCGGCCTTGCCGCCCTCTCTGAAGAAAATACCTTTTTTGTGGCAAAAGCAATCTCACCCCTCTGGCCCATGCCCCGCTATTTTACCCTCAACACGCCGGAGGAAAACTCAAGCGTCGTGGAACTCTCCGCCTTTTGGGACGGAAACAGGGCATACGCGGCCCTCCCTGACGGACGCGGCCTGAGTGCCGGCCCATCCGCCACAGAGAATTTTTCGCTCCCCCCCCTGCCTGAGTCCTATGTGTATACAGGCTTTGCCCTCCTGGGAACCACGCTCATTGCCCTCTGGGAAGAACAGGACGGCCTCCTGGTAGGCGCGTCAGGTTTCATGGTTATGGAGGACTCAAGGCATTGAAGGGGGAGCACTAACCAAAAATACTTCGTATTTTTGGTTTTGGAGTTTGCTTTGCAAACTCCCTTAAATTGCCGCCCTGTGTTTACCTTTCTTCTATGCGGCTCCCCCTGGCTACGAAGGTTTTTGCTTTGCAAAAACGCTTCTCCGCCACCCCCACGATATTGACCGCGTAGCGGTCTGCCTTGCGGTTATTATATGTATATATTCCAGTGAAGAATCCGGGGTATGAACTCCGTCTGCGAATCAAACTTATCCGGGAACCTGGAACCGGGACACATCCGCGGAAAGGTGGGAGATGCTGTTCCTGGTTTCGCTGGTGATGGAGTCGAGTTCCTTGAGGGCTGTATGAATCCGGTCCGTGTTGCCGGAGATGCCGTCTATCTCAGCGTTGGTTTCTTCGGTGGCCCCCGCCAGGTGGTCCATCTCGTCAAGGATGGCGGCGCTGGCCTGGAGCATTTCGGCGGAACCGTCCCGGACCTGGGTAGTGATGGTGTTGATCTCGTGCATGGCCTCAAGAACCTGGCCGCTGCCGGTAGCCTGTTCGTCCATGGCGTTTTTGATCACCACCTCCTGGTTTTGCACCTGGTCCAGCAGTTCCGACACCCGGCCAAAACGGTTCTGGGACTCGTTGGCCAGGGAGGTGGCCTCCTTGATCTGAACCTTCAGATTGTTCAGCACTGTGGAAATGGATTTTCCCTGGGTGGAGGAATTTTCCGCCAGCTTACGGATTTCATCGGCCACCACCGCGAAGCCCCGGCCCGCTTCCCCCGCGTGGGCGGCTTCAATGGCGGCGTTCATGGCCAACAGGTTGGTCTGCTGGGCTATGTTCTCGATCATGGCGCTGGCCTCGATAAGGCCGTCGGAATCGTCTTCCAGGGTTTTCAGCATGGCGCTGACCTGATTGATTCCATCCTTGCCGGTTTCCGAAGCCTGGAGCAGTTCTTCCATGGATTCTGAATTCTTATTGAGGATATCCGCCACGGATTTAATGTTGGCCACCATCTCTTCTATGGCCGAAGATGATTCCACTACCGCGGCGCTCTGGTTTTCGATGGAGTCATTGAGCCGTTCCGTGTGGCCCCTGATTTCGCCGATGGTGGCGTGGGTTTCGGTAACCGACGCGGCCTGGGTGATGGTTTTTTGCTTAACCGACTCGATGCTCCGGGAAATAAAAGTAACCGCCTCGGAGGTCTGGAGCATGGTTTCGTACAATTTATCCGCCATGCCCTGAATCCTGATAGCCGCCTGTTTGGTGGACAGCATCATGGCCGCCAGGCCGCTGATGGAGGCGTTGTATTTTTCCGCCATGATCCCCACTTCATCTTTTGACTTGACGGTAAGCTGTTCCGTCAGGTTTCCCCGGGACACGCCGTCCAGAAGGGGAATCAGTTTCAGAATGGGCCGGGCTATCGAGCGGCCGATAAAGACGGCTATAAGAATTCCCAGGGCGATGAAAACGGCCATAAAGATGATGATCAGGTTCCGTAAAATGGCGACCCCCTGCATCAGTTCATTCCGCTCCGCCGAGGCTGCCAGGCTCCAGCCGTATTGGGGCACCGGCGCATAACCGGCCAGCATTGTCTTGCCTTCCGCCGTATAAGAGCTGGTCCCCGGTTTGGCGGACAGCATGGCTTCCACCATATCGGCCAGCCCCCGGAGCGCCGGTTCGGTTTTCGCCGCTTCTACCGGGGTAAACTGCTGCAGCACATAGTCCATGTTCGGGTGGGCAATCACCGTGCCGTTTTTGTTGATGATGGAGGCGTAGCCCCCGGAGCCGATGCCTATATCTTTGGTGATCTCGTTAAGGTACGTTCCGCTTTTTCTGCCGATTAAAGCCTGCCGCACCTCTCCGCCGGATTTAATCGGAACGGCGAACAT
Source organism: Spirochaetaceae bacterium (assembly GCA_031268255.1). Lineage (GTDB taxonomy): Bacteria > Spirochaetota > Spirochaetia > Treponematales > Breznakiellaceae > JAIRTD01. The sequence goes on along the minus strand of JAIRXO010000020.1, from coordinate 195 downwards.
CATCACCGGCTCATTGGTTACCCGGCTTATTAACACGTCTGAAACCGCCGGCTCCCCGGCCAGTGCCTTTTGGATATAGTCCCGGTCCCCCAGTTCCGCCGTAGTATCCTCCCGCATATACCGGGCCGTCCCGGCAAGGGAAACAATGGCCAGGTCCATATATCCAAGCTGATCTATTTCGTTTATCAGCGCATC
>JAIRXO010000272.1 GCA_031268255.1 Spirochaetaceae bacterium | reverse complement strand
CGCGGCTATGGTTATAAGTGTTTCCCGGCGCGGCGACATACCCCGTTTTCAATTTGAATGGTTTCTGGAAAGGCTGGCTGAAGGTTTTGTTGATGTGGCTAATCCATTCAACAGGAACCAGGTGAGGCGGGTATCCCTGAGCCCCGGCCATGCCCAGGTTCTGGTTTTTTGGACCAGAGACCCTTCCGCCCTGCTTGTTTATGGAAAGAATCTTGAAAATCTGGGATACAAATGGTATGTCATGACAACCCTCACCGGCTACCCTCCTCCGCTGGAGGCCAATCCGCCTGACAAAACCCTGGTGTTAAAGGTCCTTCGTGAATTATCCGGCTGTTTCGGCGCCGGCCGGGTACTCTGGCGTTATGACCCTGTTCTTTTGAGCAGCGTTACCACCAGGGATTTTCACCTGGCCAATTTCAAAAGCCTTTCGCGGGCCCTCAAGGGGGCTGTAACAAAGGTCATCATAAGCGGCTATGATGAATACACCAGGGCCAAACGCCGCATGGAGCGCCTTGAATCGCGGGGCGGGTTTTCCCTTTTGCCCATGAGGGACGGCGCTCTCTGTTTTCTTCCCGAAGTACGGGAACTTTTGGGGGAACTTTCATCTATCGCGCGGGAAGAAGGGATGTCCATGCAGTGCTGCGCCGAAAAAGAGGATTTAAGTTCCCTGGGCATATCAGGCGGCGCCTGCATAGACAGGGACTTTATACGCGGGGAGTGGGGCATTGAACTTACAGGCAGGGCGAACCAGAGGAGGCACTGCCGCTGCGCTCCCAGCATTGACATTGGAAGCTACGGTTCCTGCGAGGCGTTCTGTGCGTACTGCTATGCCCGATAAGATGACCGCGATTGAGTATGCCCTACTGTTCCCACTGGCGGCGCACTTCGTAGAGCAGGGTTCCGGCGGCAACGGACACATTGAGGGAATCAAGGCGGCCAAGGGAAGGCAGGGCGGCAAAGCCGTCGCAGTGCTCCCGGATGAGCCGGGACAGGCCCGCGCCTTCGCTTCCCAGTATGAGGGCAATCCTCCCCCTGAGGTCCAGTTTGTACGCGCTCTCGCCCCGCATATCAGCGCCGTAAATCCAAAAGCCCGAATCCTTGAGCTGGCCGGCTGTCCGTACAAGGTTCGCGGTTTCGGCCTGGGGCACCCAGGAAGCGGCGCCTGATGAAGTTTTGGAAATCACATCGGCGTGTTTGGCGCTGCGGCGGTTTCGGGAAATCACCAGGTCAACGCCGAACTGGTCTGCTGAACGGAGTATGGCCCCGTAATTGTGGGGATCGGTTATTTCGTCAAGGAGCAGCACAAGGACGTTTTTTCTTTCGCCGAGCCTCTCAATAAAAAGCTCCACGCTCATATCATCCGGGCTTTCCCCGTCCTCTATGTGCAGGGCCACGCCCCGGTGGTCAGAGGCAATGAGATCCAGGTCATGGGTTCCTACCCGGTCCACGCGAATGTTCCGGGACTGGGCAAGGGACACCAGTTCCCTGGAACGGGGGCCCGGCTTGGCGACAAGGAGGGCGACAGCGCCCTTGTCCGCCTTAATCCATTCTTCTATGGCATGAAAACCGGTAAGACAGGTCATCGCGCCCCGCCAAGATCATAGGTTTCGCCGTATTTGACAATCTCTACAGGATAACCCAGGGAAACAAGATGGCTTCGGAAAAATTCCTGGGCCTTTGGTTCACCATGGACAAGGAAGATTTTTTTCAGCGCCGTGGTGTCAAGCCGTTTAAGCCATGCCGCCGCTTCCCCGTAATCCGCGTGGGCGCTGAAAGCGTTAAGCTCCTCCACCGCGGCCTTTCTTTTGAACCACTGGCCGTGTATCTTCACTTCGTTTTCCTTGTTCCGTATGCGGCGGCCCAGGGTGTCCTCGGCCATATACCCCACGATGAGTATGGTTGTGTCAGGGTTCTCGATGCTGTGCATCAGATGATGCTGTATGCGTCCGGCCTCGCACATGCCGTCGGCGGATATGATGATAAGGGGACCGGGATGATTATTGAGGGCCTTTGATTCTTCCACACTGGTGGTAAAATGAAGTGAATTAAACCCGAATGGATTTTTGTGGTGCCGGGTAAAAGCCTCGTGGACTTTTTCGTCGTAACATTCAGGATGAATCTGGAATATCGTCGTGGCGTTAGTCGCCATAGGCGAATCAACATAGATGGGAATGGGCGGAATCTCCCCCTCATCAACCAACAGATGAAAGTAGTACACCAGTTCCTGGGTTCTCTCTATGGCAAAGGATGGAATGAGTATGCGGCCCTTGTTCCTGACCGCCTGTTTGGCGATACCGGCAAGGCGCTTTAAGGCGTCTCCGGCCGAACCATGCTTTCTGTCTCCGTAGGTGCTTTCGAGCACTATGTAATCAGGCGGCGGTATGAGAGCGGGGTCCCGTATGATGGGCTTATTCGGGCGGCCCAGGTCTCCGGTATAGGCAATGCGGACTTCCTTTCCGCCTGATGTAACGGTAAGAAAGGCCATGGCCGAACCCAGTATATGGCCGGCGTCAAAAAATTCCAGAGAGACGCCGCTGTCAACGCTGACAGGCCGGTTATAGCTGACTCCGATTATCTGACTTGTGGCTTCTATGGCGTCCTGTTCGGTAAAGAGAGGCTCCCAGGTAAATTCCCCGCCTTTCTTTTTCGCCTGTTTGCGCAGGTATTCAGCGTCCCGGGCCTGTATCTTTGCCGTGTCCATCATCACAAGGCTCGCTATATCCCTGCTTGCCGGAGTAGCAAAAATGTTTCCCTTATAGCCCCGCCTGGTAAGGAGGGGAAGAAGCCCGCAGTGATCAAAGTGCCCGTGGGTAAGTATAACCGCCGCGATGCGGTCGGCGCTGATGCCCATGTCCCGGTTTTTCCGGTCGGCCTCGGCCCTTTTCCCCTGAAAGGCCCCGCAGTCAATGAGGAAACTCCTGCCGTCAAGCTCAAGCACATGCTTGGACCCGGTTACTTCCTCAGCCGCGCCAAGTGAATATATGGAAATAGCCATGTTTTATGGTACTGTATTTTCCGCTCTTGTA
>JAIRXO010000226.1 GCA_031268255.1 Spirochaetaceae bacterium | reverse complement strand
CTTCCCGGCCCCGGCAGAACCTTTGCGGCCCTCCTCGGCCTCTGGGAAAACGGAACCCTGCTCCCCCATTTTATGGCAAGCCTCTCCCGGGTTCTCCTGGCCCTCGCGTTAAGCGCCATACCGGCAGCCATCCTCGGCCTTGCCGCGGGCCGTTCCCGGCGTATGGACAGCGTCATATCTCCGGCAATCTACCTCCTCCACCCCCTCCCCAAGGCGGCGTTTCTTCCGGTGATCATGCTTATACTGGGACTTGGCGAGGCTTCAAAAATATTCCTTCTTGGCTTTATTATTTTCAGCCAGATACTGGTGTCGGCCAGGGACGCCTCGCGCCAGATACCCTCAGAACTTGCCGCCTCGGTGCGTTCCCTGGGCGCGGGCCGCCTGGCACGATTCCGCCATGTCGTACTCCCCGCCTGCCTCCCCGCCCTTTTCAGCGGCCTCAGGGTCAGCCTGGGAACCGCGGCGGCGGTACTCTTTCTCGCCGAAACCTTCGCCACCGATACGGGCCTCGGCTATCTCATCACCGACGCCTGGGCGCGGGTCGCCTATGCCGAAATGTACGCCGCCATCACCGCGTTAAGCCTCATGGGCCTCCTGCTCTTTGCCCTGACCGACCTGGCCGAAAGGCTGTGCTGCCCCTGGCGGGACTAACGCGAAAAGAAGAATTCTGCCAATGGTTAAAACGGTCTAAACGGCTGCTAAACGGCGCCGTTGCCCTTGATGACAGCCGCCATTTTAAGGTCAACAACTTTTACATGGCTTACAAGCCAGCCGCCGACTTCTCTCTTGAGCCGCTCGACAAGGTCCTCGCTGGGGCCCTTTGACTCCAGTTCCAGGGCAAAGTCGCGCACTGTTTCCTTGAAGGCTTCGTGAATTTCCCGGTGTGAGGCATATTCGGCATAGCCGTATTTTTTTTGGAGTTCTTCTTCTTCAGAAAAATGTTTGACTGTATAATTTGAAAGGAACGCAAGGCTTTTTGCAAGTTCTTCCTTTCCCTTGCCCTGTTCGCAGGCGTCGATAAGCCGGTTTACCGCCTCAAAGAGCCGCATGTGCCGGGCGTCGATGAGCCTGACGCCGCTTACAAAAGAATCGTCCCAGCGGTAGAATTTGCTCGAAATCATAAAAGGAGAAACCGCTTTCCCAAGTGCGTCAATGTTGTCCCTGTTCTTGTTTCCGATTTTCCTGAGATGATCCACGGAGTGGTTTACCATGTTGACCTGGGAGGCGATTTCGTTTACCCCGCTGGAAATTTCCGCCGCGGCGATTTTCAGGTTTTTCCCTTCCCGGATAACCTGGCCGCTTTCTTCCTGCATATCAGAAGCACTGGACTTGACCTTGCGGGTAATCTCGTTGAGCCGTTCCACGGCTTCCAGTATCTGTTTGGTTCCTATGGTCTGCTCTTCCATGGCGTTGCGTATATTCTCTTCCTGATCCAGAACGGTTTTTACCCCCGTGTCGATGGCTTCAAACTTGCCCAGTACGCCGTTAGCCGCTTCCTGGATTACGGCAATAGATTCGGCTATCTTTTTCAGCACCGTCCCTATGGTCTTGGTCTGTTTGGCGGCGTTTTCCGCAAGGCGGCGTATCTCATCGGCCACCACGGCAAAACCCTTTCCCGCTTCTCCGGCATGAGCGGCCTCTATGGCGGCGTTCATCGACAGGAGGTTGGTCTGGCTCGCGATATTTTGAATTACCCCGTTGATTTCAAAAAGCCCCGCGGATTCCCTGGCTATCTCCTGAATATCCGCCGCCACTTCTTCCAGACCCGAACGGCCTACCCCGGACGCTTCCGAAAGGCGTTCAACATTTTCCATGTTCATTTGGCATATCCGGGCCACGGAATTGATGTTGGCAAGCATCTCCTCTATGGCCGAGGATGACTGGGAGACGCTGTCGCTTTGTACCACTACCTGATCGTTCAGTCCCGCTATATTGGCGGTGATCTGTTCCATGACGCCGTTGGTCTGGTCAACCGATACGGTCTGGATTCCGGTGCGGTTCCTGATGGCCTCTATGGACGCGCTGATTTCCGCGACAGCCCCGGCGGTTTCTTCCATGTGCGTACTCAGTTCAAAGCCCACGTCATCCAGGTCCTCCCCTTCGTTCTCGACGGTTACGACCAGATGTTTTAGCTGTTCCGCTGTTCTGTTGAAGGAACGGGCCATGATTCCCAGTTCGCCGGAACGCTTAATGACAATGGCCTGGGAAAGATCCCCTTCGCCGACCTTTTCCATAACATCAACCGCCCGGGACAGGGGAAGGGCCACCAGCATCTTAAAAATGAGGCCGTGCAAGGCAACGGAGACAACACAAAAGAGAACAGCGGTAACTACGGCCTGAGGGGTAAAAATCCCCGCGAAGGGGCTTAAAAAAAATACATTGCCCAAAAACAAGCCCGTTGTGGCAGATGCCGTAAGCAGAACAGATAATAACAAGAATCTTGTCAATAAACGGCTATGCATGTTACACCTTCCTCTTGTATCAAGAAAGCTTACAATAGTCTAAAGAAATACGGGGAAAAGTCAATATTACGCATGCTTTTCATATTTTTTCCATATTTCTCCAACCAGACCATACACTACTTGTTCTTTCCGGTGCGCTTGACAATGTCCAACCCACATTGTAGAATATTTTATATTTTGGTATTTTGTTAGGTAAAGACGTAATTCAGAGAAATCGTAAACTA
>JAIRXO010000206.1 GCA_031268255.1 Spirochaetaceae bacterium | reverse complement strand
ATAAGTTTTAGGAAACCCTGACGCTACTGAAACAAAGGGGGTATCTTTTCCAGTGGTGTCTGTGGTTAAATTTGAAATTGCCCTAAAGCCGGTACGAGTCTATTACTATTTATCAAACTAGCCGTATCAGGTATAATGGCTCCATGACGGAGACACAAAAGGGCAAAGAAGCCCTCTACCTTATTGACGCTTACGGTCTTATATACCGTTCCTACTTTGCCTTTATGTCCAGGCCGCTCCGCAATGCCCAGGGGGAGAATGTTTCGGCCCTTTTCGGGTTTGCCCGCACCCTGGTAAATCTGCTCCTTGAGGGGGCTCCCCTGGCAGGTGAAGATGGCAGGGCTCTGGACAGGCCCAGGAGGCCCGCTTTCCTCGCCGCCGCTTTTGATTCTCCAACGCTTACGTTCAGGCACAAGCTCTATCCTGAGTACAAGGCCACAAGGCAAAAGACCCCTGACGACCTTCATTCCCAGGTTCCCCTGGTAGAAGAATTCCTCAACGCCCTGGGGGTTCCCCTGCTCAGGGCGGACGGTTACGAAGCGGATGATATTATCGCCACTCTGGCGGCACAGTGCCGTTCCGAGGGCCGTCAGTGTTATATACTGTCCTCAGACAAAGATCTGCTCCAGCTTGTGGGGAACGGAACTTACGAACTGAGGCCCATCAAGGGCGCGAGGCTTGATGCCGAAGGGCCCGGCGCGGCGGGGCTGCCCTATGACCTCATTGGCCCCAGGGAGGTCAGGGATGAATGGGGTGTGCCCCCTGAGCGGGTGCTTGATCTTCTTTCCCTCACCGGCGACAGTTCCGACAATGTGCCCGGCGTCAGGGGCATAGGCGAAAAGACGGCTGTCAAACTTATGACCCGTTACGGTTCCCTGGACGGTATTTATGAGAATATCGCGGGCATAGAAGGGTCTGTGGGCAAAAAACTCGCCGAAGGCAGGGAAAGCGCCTTTTTTTCAAAATCCCTTATTGTCCTTGATCAGCAGGTTCCCCTTCCAATATCCTCTCTTGAAGCCCTTTCGGTGGGGGAACTCAATCGCGCGGCAGGAGCGGCGGTGCTGCTCAGGGAGGGTATACGCCAGAGCGCCTTTACCCTTGATCCGGGGAGCAGGGCGCGGGACAAGGCCGGGGCCACTTTGGACGCGGACAGCAAGGCAGGCCGCACGGAGGCCGCTCAGGGGGCGGGGATAGTCCGGGACCGGGGCGCGGAGCAGGGTGCGGGGATAGTCCGGGACCAGGGCGCGGACCGCCAAGAAGCGCCGCGTGAGGATGCCCCGGCGGATGAGGCCCTTCTTGGCGGCGGAACCTACAAAACCATTCTTGATCTGAATGAACTCAAAGAGATTCTCGACGCGGGGAAAAAACAGGGCCTTTTGGTTCTGGATTTTGAAACCGATTCCCTTGACGCATGGAATTCCCGGCCCATCGGCATATCCCTTGCCCTTGAGCCGAAAAGGGCCTTTTATGTCCCTGTCGCGCCTCACGGGGTAAAACAGGGAGAAGAAAAGTCCGGTGCGTCAGTTCCGCCGGGATCGGTCCCGCCGGGCCAGTACCTTGATCCCGAAAAGGTCAAGGCTCTCCTCATCCCCCTCTTTGCCGACAAAACAATGACCATCGCGGCCCATAACGCCAAATACGATTACAAGGTTTCCCGGGGCTGGGGCATTGAACGGTGGAAGTGCCGGATATGGGACACTATGGTCGCGGCATGGCTTGCCGACCCTGAGCGGAACAACTATTCCCTTGATTCCCTTGCGGCGTCGATACTGGACTATACGGCGATAGCGTATAACAGCATAATTCCCAAGGGATGCACCTTTGACGTGCTTGACCTTGAGACAGCCTGCCGCTATTCGTCCGAGGACGCCGACCTTACTTTCAGGCTGAAACTCTACTTCGAAGCCCTGCTGGAAAAGTCAGGCGCCCTGGCCCTTTTTAGGGACCTGGAAATGCCCCTGCTTCCCATACTTGCCGAGATGGAAGGAGAAGGCATCAGGATAGACGCAAAGATACTCAGGGACTACGGGGTGGAACTCGGCAAGGCCCTCGACGATATTCAAAAAGAAACCTACCTTTTGGCGGGCAGGGAGTTCAACCTGGCATCAACAAAGCAGCTCCAGGAAGTGCTCTTTGTCGAGCGGAAACTCAAGCCCGGAAAAAAAACCAAAACAGGCTATTCCACCGACATGGCGGTGCTGGAAGAACTTGCCCGGGAGGACCCCCTTCCGGCCCTGCTCCTCCGCCACCGTACCCTTGCCAAACTCAAGTCAACCTATGTTGACACCCTGGCTGTCCAGGCCGACAGGGAAGGGCGGCTCCATACAAACTTTGTCCAGACCGGGACCGCCACGGGCCGCCTTTCGAGCCGGGACCCAAATTTACAGAATATACCTATACGTGACGAGGAAGGACGGCGCATACGCAGCGCCTTCACCGCCAAGAAAGGCCATCTGTTAATTTCCGCGGACTACAGCCAGATTGAACTGGTAATACTGGCCCATCTTTCAGGCGACACGGGGCTCTGCTCGGCGTTTAAGGAAGGAAAGGATGTCCACGCCCGTACTGCGGCCAGCATCTTCGGCCTGAAAGAAAAAGACGTGTCGCCGGAACAGCGGCGCATAGCCAAGACCATCAACTTCGGCGTTATGTACGGCATGAGCGCCTTCAGGCTCGCCAACGAACTTGGCATAAGCCGGACCGACGCGGCGGCGTTTATTCAACTTTACTTTAAGACCTACAGCGGTGTCAGGCTCTTTATTGACAAACTCATCGCCCGTACCGAAGAGACCGGCTATGCTTCTACCATCATGGGAAGGCGCCGCTATATCCCCGCCATCAATTCGCGGAACAAGACCGAAAAGGCGGCTGCCGAGCGGGTAGCGGTCAATACGCCCATTCAGGGTTCGGCGGCGGACATAGTCAAGACGGCCATGCTGTACCTCGACCATGCCCTGACAGCGGAGAAAAGCAGCGCCAGGCTTCTGCTTCAGGTTCATGACGAACTCATCCTCGAAGTCCCCGCCTCAGACGCCGATGCCGCCGCCGCGCTGGTCAAAAGAGAAATGGAAAAGGCCGCCGTCCTCTCCGTTCCCCTGCGGGTCAGCGTCGAGACCGGAAAACGCTGGGGGGATTTCCATTAGTGGAAAGAGAGATGACGAAACTCATCGGGCTTACCGGCGTATACTGCGCGGGAAAAAACCATGTGGCCTCCCTGCTTGAAAAGCGCGGTTTTGAAGTGCTTGATGTGGATAAGCTCGGGCACAGGGTCATAGAGCTTGAGAAGGAAAGCATAACAGCCCGTTTTGGTTCTGATATACTCAGCGCCGGCGGTACCGTGGACAGGCAGCTTCTGGGCCGCAAGGTTTTCGGCAGGCCCGGAGAATTGGCCGCCCTGGAAGGAATCGTTCATCCTGTGGTGCAAAAAATGACCGGCGAGTGGATTGACCGGGGGACCGGAAAAGCCCTGGTCATCAACGCCGCCCTGCTTCACCGGTCTATGGCCTTTGCCAAACTGGACGGCATTATTCTGGTAAAAGCGCCTTTTCTTGTGCGCCTCCTCAGGGCAAGAAAGCGGGACAGGCTTTCGCTTAAAGAACTGCTTACACGGTTTAAGAGCCAGAAGAATTTCATTTCTCAATATTTATCCCGGAAATCCGATATTCATATAGTGGAGAATCGGGGTTATTGTACGTTTTTTTCCCGGTTTAACCAAAAACAACTGGAACGCCGAATAGACAGGCTGCTTTTGCTCCTGGAAAAGCGATAAAATCCGCCCGCTTTGGGGCAATTTTGGGGCAATGCGGAAAATCTTTGGCGGTCCTCCCGGGAGGGTTTATATGGAAAAGAAGAAATTCCTGCTTGTCGCGGTTTCGGTAGGGGTATTTCTGGTTATTGTTATCGCGGCCACCATACTTCTGACAACGCCAAAAAACGGCCTTGCCCTGGCCCAGAAGACTGACCAGGCTGACCAGGCGCGAGCCGACACTATTCCTATTTCTCCGGGGAGGCCCGAACAAAGCGGCGGCCCTGTCCAGGAAACCGATCCGGCCACTGTGGACGCTTCCACCCTGGTACGAAATCCGGGCGGCGTTCAGGGTCTGGAAAGCCCGCCGTCCTCCCCTGTCCAGCCTGACAGCGTGTTCTATGTTTATGGTGAAGACCCTGCCCAGAGAACCCAGACGATAATCGACGTTCCCAAGCCCAGCGCCGTGGCTGTCCCCGAGGTCCGGCGACAGGAACCGGCGGCCAGGCCCTCCAGGACGGCTGAGGCCCCTAGCCCGGCGGAAACTCCCGCCAGAGCCCCGGCCACGAGAACAGCCGCGCCAGCCGCCCCCGCGAGAACAGCCACGTCAACTGCCCCCGCCGTGACAACACCGGCCAGGACAACTCCGGCCAGAACGCAAAGCGATTACTGGGTGCAGACCGGCGCTTTTTCGACCAAGGCAAGGGCAGACGGTGTCAAAGAAACCCTGGCATCCAAAGGCATCACATCGGTGGTGGATGTGCAGGATGTAAACAGCGCAACCTTTTACCGGGTCAGGGTCGGCCCCTATACCTCGGAGAACGAAGCCGGTTACTGGCTCTCCCTGGTCAAAACCATCGACGGGTTTGGCGACAGCCAGATACGGGTAAGCCAGTCTCGGCGCTGAGGCATAAGGTCCCGGCGGATTTTCAACAGAACCTGTCGGGATGGGCGCGTGGTATGAACTATACACCTTGTTCCAGTAAAATTATGTGTGTCATTGCCCTGTCTGTAATAATATTTTTGGTTATTACCGGAATAATTGTTTCTTGTGTTGCATCAAAAAATAACGGGAATGAAGCATCGGCCCAAATAGAATTGGATTTATTAATGTTCCAAATTGAAAATAAAATAATTGATTTAAATACATTGAATGATCGGGAATATATAAAAATCACCCATAAATTTTCTGCGTTAATTAATAGTATAGGTAAAATAAAATCTCCCAAAGAACATTATTTCAGGCTAAATTTCTCAAGGGCGCCGGAAACATTGGATAAAATGGTAGAAATTATTATGGATAAAGAGAATAATATATTTGAGTGGGAATTACTTCCCTGGCAGAATACGGCGTTTCATATGTA
>JAIRXO010000202.1 GCA_031268255.1 Spirochaetaceae bacterium | reverse complement strand
TCAAGTTCAGAGAGTATGGTTTCCTGCAGATAAAGCATAGGCTCCTCCGCGCCGTTTCCGCTGTGGTCCATTCCGTCAAGGTGCAGAATACCGTGAACCACAAGGCGGCGCAATTCCTCGTCCTCGCGCACCTTAAAATACACGGCGTTTTCGCGGAGAACGGGAAGGGATATGACCAGGTCGCCGGGAAGGAAACGTTCCTCCCCGCCTGAGTTGAATGTTTCTCCCAGTTCGAAGGAAAGCACGTCGGTAGGTTCAGGGAGGCCCCGGTAGCGGGCGTTAAGTTCCTCTATGGTTTTTTCGTCACAGAGCAGCACCGAAAGATCCCAGTTTGTTACTTCGAGCCGCTCAAGAACCCTGACGGCAAAAGCCTCAAGCCGGCCAGACCAGAGAGGCAGGGGAAGCCCCTCGGAGCGTACCTCAACCCTGTTCATCAGGATGCACGCTCCTTTCCCTGTTTAGTTTGGGATATTCAATACGCGAATGATAGTGTCCGGCAAGAACCCTGATAAAAGCCATCTTGATGGTCTCCAGATCGCGGAAGCTGAGATCAGACTGGGAAAGCTGATCGTTTTCCAGCTTGGACATAAAGAGTTCCTGTATGAATTTTTCAAGCCGCGTAACGGTTGGTTTTTTCAGGGTACGCACGGCGGCCTCCACAATATCGGCAAGCATGACCACCGCCGATTCCCGCGAGCGGGGCGGATTGCCCGGATAGGTAAAGTCTTCGATGTTCACCTGGGATTCCCGTTTGAGGGCTTCGTTGTAGAACCAGGTAATCACCGAATTGCCGTGGTGTTCCCTGATAATATCAATTACCTCCCGGGGAAGCCCCATGCCCCGGGCTTTTTCTACCCCTATCTTTACATGGCTCCGTATGACTGTGGCGGAAAGCCTTGGGGCAAGTTCCACATGCTTGTTATACGCCGCCTGGTTCTCGATAAAGTAATCGCTCTGGTCCATCTTGCCTATGTCGTGGTAATAGGCTCCCACCCTGGCGAGCAGGGCGTTGGCCCCTATATCCTGGCAGGCCGATTCGGCGAGATTCGCCACCATCACCGAATGGCTGTATGTACCGGGCGCGACAGTGAGCAGGCGCTTGAGTACCGGCGAATTAAGGTCCGAAAGTTCAATGAGCCTGAATACCGTAGCGGTATTGAGCAGTTGTTCCAGAGGAGGAAGAAAACCTATGACCAGTATGCTCTGGGCAAGGCCGTTGACTACGGCCCAGAGCAGTATGCCGGGAAACACAAGGAGGGGAGCCTGTCCAGAGAGGAGCAGGGCCGCCATGACTACCGTGTTCGCGGCGGCGATGAAGAAACCCGCCTTAAAAAGATCCATGCGGCGTTCCACACCCTGAATGGCGAAAACAGCGGAAAAGCCCGATATCAGGGCAAAGATAAATGACTGGCCGTCAAAGGAACCGGTAACAAAGGCCGCAAGGGGAAGAAGCACCGTCAGCGGCAGGGCCGCGCGGGAGCCTATCAGAATAGCCGGAAGCATCACCGCCAGGGCTGTGGGAAAAAATATCGATGCCGGATAATAGGGGAACTGTACCGCCACAGGCGCGACGAACACCGCGCCGGTAACATAGGCGGCGCCGAGTATCGCCAGGAGGTACAGTTCGCTTACATTAAGCTGCCTGCCGAAATTCCTCGGGCACAGGAAGAAAACGCAGAGCCCCGCGACGACGGCTAGGACAATAAAATAACCTATTGAACGGCCAGGGTTATTTTTCGTCATCACGGTGTCAAGCACTTCGAGCTTTGCCATGTCCTCCCCGCTTATGATAAAACCTTCCCGGACAATGTGTTCACCCTTTTCTATAACGGCGGTAACAGGCTCCACCCTGGCCCGCAGCTCGTTAAGTTTTTCCGCCGTATCCCCGGCGGAGAAAAAAACGTTCTCGGCGATAAAGGGCCGTATGAGTTCCGGGGCAATGGAAACAAAGGATGATGTATAGGAACCTCTGGCTATAAGCGCGGCAAGCTGTTCCGCCGCATTGCCGGCGGTAACAATATCATCATAGCGGACCAGTTCCCGGGAGACACGGCCATCGTTCTCGTAGAGGAGTTCGGCCTCTCCGTCATTGTAAAGTTCAAGCCCGGTACGGGGCAGGGCAAAAATTCCCCGCTCAAGAATATGGGTCAGCACCGCATTGCCGTCGTCCAAAAGTTTTTCCCGCAGGGGGTCCCGGAAAAGGGCGTTCAATATTTCAGGAGAGAAGGCGCCGGGGTATTCATCCCGCAGGGCCGTCTGATAAGCGGCGGCGCTGCCGCCTTCGAGAAAGAGTGCTTTTGACATATCCATGAAGCGGCTGTATGAAGAAAGGATCAGGGCCGTATCGTCCGGGGAGTATCTAAAGACCGCCGGAGCGCCGTGTTCGGCTTCTTCGATTTTAAGTGTCGTGGCTTCTTCGTCGGTGTAGTACACGGTCGTTTCGGCGACAATGTCCCGGGGAGCCACCCTTCCCGTCTCAAAATCATGGAGCCGGGATTCCATGAGGGACCTCTCGCCTATGCCGCTGCAAACCACAAAGGCCGGGAGTATAAAGGCCGCCAGAAAGGCAATCAAGGTTTCTTTCCGGGGTTTTGAAAACCCGAAGAATGTAAGGAATATGTCCTTGCGGGGACTGTCAGGGTCTTTCTTCATCATGAGTCCCTTCGGCTCTGCCTGCGGCAGATATGCCGCTGGCAGATATGGCGGGCGATGCCTGGGGCGACGCGGCGGCGTAAGCCCGGATGATTTTTTTTATCAGGGGATTCCTCACCACGTCGGCGGTTGAGAGCCAGGAAAAGTAAACGCCCTCTACTTCGGTGAGTATGGAGGCCGCGTGGAGCAGTCCCGAATCAACGCGCCGGGGAAGGTCTATCTGGGTGACATCACCGGTAACAACCGCTCTGGCGCCTTCGCCTATGCGGGTGAGAAACATCTTCAGCTGTTCTTTGGTGGTATTCTGGGCCTCGTCCAGTATGACCATGCAGTCGTTAAGACTCCTCCCCCGCATATAGGCCAGGGGGGCGATTTCTATGGTTCTGGATTCTTCCATACGGCGTATAATTTCGTAGGGGACAAGGGCTTCCATGGCGTCGTACAGGGGCCTTAAGTAGGGACTTATTTTTTGAGCCAGGTCTCCGGGAAGATAGCCGAGGCTTTCCCCGGCCTCCACAACGGGCCTTGTAAGCACCAGCTTGCGGAGTTTTTTGGAAAGCACGAGGCGCAGTGCCTCGGCAATGGCAAGGTAGGTTTTCCCTGTTCCCGCGGGACCCACACAGAAACAAATGTCACAGCTACGCATACCCCTGATATACGCCGCCTGGTTGAGGCTGCGGGGAAACACTTTGCCAAACCCATGGGGAATGTATATCATCGCGTCCCGCAGAGGGTCCTCGCCATCCTCTCCCGATGTCTTTGCCAGAGCCTTAACAAAATCGGGAGAGGGACTTTCCCCCTGTTCAACCGAGTTAATCAGCCGTTCCATCATAACCCTGAAACGCCGGGACCCTGACGCATCGAGGCCCTCAACGCGCAGTTGATTGCCCCTGGTGGCGATTCTGCCTCCCAGGGAGTGTTCGATAACCCGAAGATTTCCGTCATTGGCTCCGCAGACGGCGGAAAGTACCTTCTGATCATCCAATACGATAGTTATACTTTCGTCCAAAAAAACCTCAAGCTCCCGAATTCCCGAAACCGGAAATTCGGGACGCCTTAAAAGTCTAAAGCCCCTGTAATCAGGTAGTCAATAGGGCGTTTTTACCGTATATAGGCCGCGGCGTTTTCTCCCGCTGTCCGGCCATACAGCAGTATGTCCAGAATAGCGTTTCCGCCGACCCGGTTACCCCCATGGACGCCTCCGGTAACTTCGCCGCAGGCGAAAAGGCCGGGAATGACAGAACCTCCGGTGGAAATAACTTCGGTACGCACATTGATTTTTACGCCGCCCATGGTATGATGTATCCCCGGCGCTACCCAGAGGGCAAAATAGGGTCCCTGGGAAAGATCCCGTATCCAGGAAAAGCTGCTGTTAAACTCAGGATCGTTTTTATTCGCCACATAGGTATTCCAGGTGGCTACCGTCTGCTTTAAGACTCCGGGGTCAACATTCATATATCTGGCCACATCGTCCAGGGTTTCGTAGGGAGTAACCAGTCCCTGCTCATAGTAGCCCTGCACATTGGGATTGTTGTCCATGAGTTCCTTGTTGTAGAGAATACAGGCCTTGGCCTGATCCTGGCGCAAAATGGCCGCGGACACCACATCGCGGTAGGTGTTTTCGTTGGTAAATCGCTTCCCCGCGGTGTTAATCAGAATACCGCCCGAACCCCGTATTCCTTCGGTAAGCATGGTGGAACTGGCCTGGTGTATAGTGGGATGACTCTGTATCTGTTCCATGTCAACAGTGGCGGCTCCTATGGCTTCGGCCATCTTGATGCCGTCTCCGGTGGCGCCAAGGCTGTTGTCGGTAACAAAACCCTCAAGTTGGGGATCCAGCCGGGCGCACATTTCCAGATCGCCGCCGAAACCTCCCGACGCGAGAATCACGGCCTTGGCGCGGATGGTAATTTTTCCGCCCAGCTTGTCCACGCCCACGATGCCCGTGGCCCGGCCGCCGCTTGTGGCAATATCCGTACCCCTTACACCGTACATGATCTTTCCGCCCAGGGTCTCATAACGATGGAGCAAATCAAGAATCAGCCCCTTGGCTTCCCCGTCCACGGTATAGCTTTGGTAGGTTTCTCCTATTTTGGGATTCATACCCTGGGCTTTAAGCCAGTCTACCACCCCGGCTGAATTTTGTATCATGTGGGTAACCAGTTCCCGGTTATTGAGGTTGTGGCCCCCTTCCATGGTATAGGTGATAAAATCCTCAATGCTGTAACGGCCCCGGTGGGCCGCTACCTGTTCCGGGCTGCCTGCCACGTTAAAGGCCCCGGAGGAACGTATGGTATTTCCGCCGGGAATATCCATCTTTTCGATAATAAGGGTGTCTTTTCCCTTTACCATTGACTCAACACCGGCGCTCAAACCCGCTCCTCCCGCGCCGACTATGATTACATCAACGGAGATTTCCTGGTCCCTTGCCCGGGGTTTGGGCGGCGGCCGGGAAAATTTGTCCACATCGGCGCCGGCCTGCCGCAGCGCGTCAGTTACTGAGCCAAGAATAGCCCGGCTGGAAAAGCTCGCGCCGCTGACTATATCAATTCCCACCGACTGGGCCTCGACTATACGTTCCGGCAGCCATTGTATGGCGAAAGAACCGATACCGTTGGTTTCGTGGTTTTCCACAACACGCACGGATACAATTTTTGATCCGTCTACCACGGTTTCAACCTTGATCTGGTCCACATAGCCCCGCTGTTCGGCCAGGTAGGTACCGGGAGTCATGGCGCCCGCGGCGGATCCTGTAGAGCCGCAGCCCAGAACAAGGCCAAATACAAGCCCTACGACAATGCCAAGTAACAGAAATTTCTTCATAAGCCCTCCATAAAGATGTATATTCAGGACCTTATGAGCATGTCCCGCGAAGGCGGCAAGAGTCAATAGCCCTACAATATGTCAAATACGCCTTTGTCCGATTTTACTTCTGTTTTGAATTCGCTGACCGGTATCCACTGGATGAGGAAGGATACTTCGGTATTGAATTTATAGGTATAGGGGGTGACGGTCTGGTCCAGATACGGCGCGAGCCTGATACCCAGTTTGGCGTTCCAGTCGCCGAGGTAATGGGTCAGCACCAGGGAAAAATCCTTAAGTTTATACCCCGACATCCTTCGCAGTTCAGGATCGTCAAAGCGGAAGGAGTTCACGAGGTCAAGGAAGGGATGGTTCTCAGAGTTACGGGTGTTAAGATCAGGGAGATTAAAATAGGGAATGTCCTGCATATATCGTATTATCTGGTTGTTCTCTGACCTGGTGGTAAAAGACGCGTCCATAAAATCAGTTATCCTGAGTGTGGCGCTCAGGGAGAAGGTCAGTGACGAATAGGTATAACGCTGCAAATCCAGGAGCAGGCTTGTGGAGGCATCTATGGAATACCCAAGGCGATGATCAAAAATGGTATCATCCTTAAGATTGTGCCGGTACTGGATACGGAAGTCCCGGGGATGGAGGGCAGCCACCCCCGAGGAGTCCAGTTCCCAGCCCAGGGTAGGATTAAGAACATAGGGAACCATCTTCGCCGCGGAAAAAGAAGCGTCAAAGTTTTTGTAGGTAAAGCCCGTGGTAAGGCTCGTTACTTCCTCCTCCTCGGGTTCGTATATCATGGAAAAACGCATATTGCTGTTGTCCGAAAACCTCATGGTCTCTGTAAGGGTTACCGGGCGCCAGTCGGGAGTCTCAAAAGGATCATCAACCCTGCCCGACACGGTC
>JAIRXO010000167.1 GCA_031268255.1 Spirochaetaceae bacterium | reverse complement strand
GCCGGTCATGCCGGCTGTTGAGGAGAGAATACAGTACCGGCGTGATAAAAAGGGTCATGATTGAACTTACCGTAAGGCCGCCTACAAAGGTCTTGCCTATGGGCTGTATGGTATCGGCGCCCTGTCCGGGAAAGAAGGCTATGGGCGCCATGCCGAGTATGGTGGTAAGGCTGGTCATGAGTATGGGACGGAGGCGGTTACGGCCGGATTCTATGCAGGCGGCGCGGACCCTGCGTCCCCGGGCCCGCAGGGTATTGGCATAGTCCACAAGAACTATGCCGTTATTCACCACAATGCCCACCAGGGCCACAACGCCGACCATGGAGAATACCGAAAGGGGTTCGTTCCCTATTTTGTAAATCCAGATTACCCCGATAAAGAGCAGTGGTATGGAAAAGAATATGATGAGGGGATCGACAAAGGATTCAAACTGGCTTGCCATGAGGCCAAAGACGAGGAATACCGCCACCAGGATGATGAAAATAAAACGGCGGTTATAGGCGGCTATTTCCCTGGCCTCGCCCAGGTAACGAACCGTAACGCCCTCGCGGGGAACAAAATTGGCGGCTACGGTTTCTTCGAGGCGGAGCTGCATTTCCGTCACCGCCATGCCCAGGGGGAGGTCTCCGGTAACCCTGATGATTTCTTCCCGGTTTTCCCGCCTGATGCTTGACGGCGCCCTGTTTTCGGCAATACGGGCCACATTGGAAAGGGTTACGCGGCCAGCGCGGCCCATCACAAATATCGAGTCAAGATCGGTCAGCGCCCTCCTGTCCTCCTCCCGGAGTTGTACGGTAACATTGACCTTCTGGTCGCCCATGAGTATGGTGGTCGCGTTTGTCCCGTTAAAGGCGGTGCGTATCTCGCCCGCTATGGCCGAAAGGGATATGCCCAGGGCTGCGGCCCGGTCCCGGTCTATTTCAACCTGAAGCTGGGGGCCGCCTTCGCTGAGGTTCACTTCGGGGTTTTCGATTTCGGGAAGATAGCGGACAAGTATGTTTCGTATCTCGTCGGCGGCGGCAAGGAGGGCCGTATGGTCCCGGGAACTTACCGCTATCTCCACCGCCTGGGTAGAGGACATGGAGCGGCCCGATCTGAAAGTCGCCTGTACGCCGGGAAGTTCCTGGGTAAAGGGCGTCAGTTTGTCAATTATTTCCTGGGGACTGTCTATCTGCAGGGCCGGCGCGGGAAGGGTGATCTGCAGTGAGCCCTGGCTGGAAGAGCGGCCGCCCCGGCGCGCCGTTATGATGATATGGGTATAGCCCCGGACTTTTTCCCTGACCTCCTTTTCGAGATCGAGAAGCAGGGCCTCGGCAGCCTCAAGGGTCGAACCCTGGGACATGGCAAGGTTCACCGTTACATTGTCGTCGGTACGGGAACGGACAAAGAGATTCATCCCGACACCGGTAAACTGCATGAAAGACCAGGCAAGGAGCAGCACGGTAAAAGTGAGTACCAGGAAGCGGTGGTTGAGGCAGTAGTCCAGCGCCTTGGCATACCCGTTATCCATTGCCAGCAAAACGGCTTCGGTTCCGTTGTCAACGGCCCTGAGCAGTTTATTACGCAGCGGCTTCTGCTTCCTGGTGTCAAGTTTCATGATGGGGCCTGCCAGGGAGGGAACGAGGGTAAGCGCCACAACCAGGGATACGGTAAGTGATATGACCACGGTAAAAATCAGGTCCTGAAACATCTGCCCCATCATTTCAAGATCGTTGCGGTAGATGATGAGGGGAATAAACACGCAGAGCGTCGTCGTGGTGCTGGCTACTATGGCCCTGAGCATTTCCCTGCTTCCCAGGATGGCGGCTATTTCGCTCTTGGCGCCCCGGAGCCGGTAACTGTGTATGTTTTCGAGTATGACTATCGAAGCGTCCACTATCATGCCCAGGCCGAGGATGAGGCCGGTAAGGCTTATAAGGTTAAGGGTAAAGCCAAAGACCGACATGAGCATCAGGGTAAGGAGTATGGAAATGGGTATGGAAAAACCTATGATGAGGGTTGCCTTGATATTCCGCAAAAAGATGAACAGTATGAGCATGGCGAGCAGGGCGCCCTGAAGGGCATTTGAGTACACCTGGTTCAGCGTGGCGCTGATGAGGGAGGTGTTATCTGAAAGCACATCGACAGTGATGCCCTGGGGGAGATCGGCGTTTATGCTGTCAAGGGCATCACGCACCCGGGTGGCAACCTGAACCGAATTGCTGTCGCTCTCGCTCTGCACCTGTATATAGACGCCGGTCTGTCCGTCCACATAGACCCTGGTGGCGTTCTCGTTGTAGCCCAGGCTGACATCGGCTACGTCCTCAAGGCGGACAATGCGGGAGCGGTTTGTTCCGCCCGAAGCGGTCTTGGACGATACGTTTTTTACCACCAGGCGCCTTACGTCGGCGACGCTGCCAAGCTCCTGCTGGGTGAGTATCTGATATTCCCTTGAGCCCCTTGCGAGGCTCCCCCCTGACGAAAGTATGTTCTGGCCCCTGAGGGCGTTTCCTATGTCGCTTAACGTAAGGTCAAAGGCCGCCAGGCGGTTAAGGAAAACATCAACCTTGACTATTCTGGTGGTGCCGCCGGTAACATCGGCTGAGGCGACTCCTTCGATACGCTCGATTTCCGCCTGAATACGGTCTTCGGCAAAGGTACGCAGTTGATCCGGCGGATAATTCCCCTGAACCACAAGGCGCATGATGGGCATGGCCGACACGTCAAAACGCCAGAGCATGGGCGTGTCCGCGTCATCGGGAAGGCTGCCTGAACTCCGGTTAAGAATGTTCTGCACCGTCGTCATGGTCTCGTCCATGTCTATGCCGTAGCCAAAATTCAGCGTTATCTGGGAATTCTCAAAGGACGAATTGCTGGTCATGTCCTGGAGCCCTTCTATTGATGAAAGGGCGTTTTCGAGAACCTCGGTAACGTTACGCGCCACGTCAGCCGGACCGGCGCCCGAATAGTTTGTGGACACCGACAGGACCGGCCTGCTTGTGGAAGGGTAGAGGTCAACGGCCAGGCGGGGAACCATGGTAGCCGCTATCCCCATGGCAAGGGCGTAGAGTACCGTAATGGTAACAGGACGCCTGACAGAATACTGGGCAATATTCACGCCTTACTCCACTACCCTGACAGGCTCATTATCGGAAAGAAAATTCTGTCCCGCCGTAACCACCTGCTCGCCGATTTCAAGCCCGTTTACAATCTCAAAATAATTTTCGTTTTCGAGGCCCGGTACAACTTCCCTCCTGCGGGCTATGGAAGCTTCGTCAACAACAAAGACAAACCAGGACCCGTAGCTGTTTATCACCGAGGCCCTGGGGATTACCGGAACCGAAGAACGGGCATGGGTTACAAGGCTTATGGTGGCGAACATGCCCGGCATGATGCGGCTGTCCTGCCTGGCAAAGCGGAGGGTGATGCGCCTGGTGCGGCTTTCAGGATCAAGTACAGGGCTTAATTCGTCCACCCGTGCGGCAAACGGTTCGTCGCCGAGGCCGGAAAAACGCACCTCCGCGCCAAGGCCCCGCCTCATAAGGGCGGCGTAACGCTCAGGCACATAGGTTTCGACCACCAGGTCGCCCAGACCCCCGACCACGGCAATCACCGTATTGGCGGTTACCGTGTCGCCGGGGTTCACCGGAAGCTGCACTATGGTTCCGCTTACCGTCGAAGGAACCGGACTGAGGGCGTAAGTTTCGCCCGGCCTTGAGGGATCAACCGCCGCGATGACCGTCCCCCTCTCTACGGTATCCCCTATCCTGAGACGAAGTTCGGCAAGCCTGCCCCCTACAGTGGGAAAAACCGAAACCTGGCTTGAGGCAAGCACATCGCCGTTAATCACCACATAGTTTTCAATAAGCCCCAGGACCACAGGCGTTACCCGTACAACCGTGGCGTTACGCCCGCTCCGCGCGGCGCCGTCTGGAATCCCCATCCCCTGCGGCGCCTGGCGCTCCTGTCCGCCGGCCTGCACGGCCCCGCCGCCACGGCCCTGCACGGCCCCGCCGGCCTCTCCTGACGGGACCGAAGACGTTTTCTTCCCCAATAGTGAAACGCCAATAAGCACGGCGATTACCACGGACAAAAGCGCGATAACCAGCGTTACGGGACGGTATTTTTTTGGAGACCTGTTTTCCGGATCTGACATGCTTCCTCCAGTCTAGGGCGACGCTGATTAACTTGAGGCCAATCAGCGTCGCCCTAGGGATTTTGTAATTGTGTCCATTCAACATTGATGAGGGCCGCGAGATCCAGAACCAGATTCTGGTAGGAAAGCTCGGCGTCAAGAAGCTGCTGTCTGGCATTTACCATATCCTGCCTTGTATTCTGCAGGTCAAGAAATTCCACCGTCCCCGACCTGTACCCTTCTTCGGAAAGTTCATAGGTTCTCACGGCTATTTCGGAACGAAGCCGCGCTATCTCTATGCTTTCCCATAAATTATTGATAGTGGCCGCGTAAGACCGTATTTCCGCCATGCCGTTACGCTCCATGTCTTCGAGTTCCAGCCTGGCTTTTTCAAGGTCGCCTGAGGCGCTCCGTATATTCTGGTCTCCCCTTGATCCGGGCAGCCACGGGTCAAGGGGAATACGGATAGAAAGACTCCCGCTTATCGCGTCGGAAAAATCGCCGGGAAAGTTGTTCCAGGTATCGCCGTAACCGCCGTTCCATCTGGCTCCCAGGCTTACAACGGGACCACGACTGGATACCGCGCTCAGGCTCTTCGCGTTTTCGAGATTGGCTATCCTCTGGCGCTGCATGATTATGTCAGGCCGCTTCCTCAGGTAATCCCTGATAAGGGCTTCTCCGTCAGGATGAAGTTCCCGCACCGCAAGCTCCCCTTCGAGCCTGGCATCGGGCGTCTGCTCATAAGCCAGGAGGGCAAGGAATTTTCCCAGATCGGCGTTGAACTGGGCCCTGGCCTGGGAAAGGGCAAACCTCGCCTCCTCCGCGGCAAGACGGCTGCGGAGAGTAACCAGTTCGCTTACCAGGCCGTTCCTGAAAGCCGTCTCCTGCTTTTCGTTTTGGGCTTCGGCAAGACGACTGTCCTCTTCCAGTATAGCAAGCCGGGACTGTCTTGCGAGGAGGCTGAAAAAAGTTTTGGTTATGTTTAGCTCAAGGGCGCGTCTTGCCTGATCATAGCTTAAAAGCTGGGTCTGATAGGCCAGAGAAATGTTCCTCATGGAAAAAACAAGGCTGTTGGTCAGTTCAAGGGAAATATCAGCCGCCGCGGTGTAACTTAAAGGATTTTGGGGCCGCGTACCGCTGAGACTGTTCCGGTAATCAATTCCGCCTGAAACGCTTATGCCGGGAAAGACCTGGGCCCAAAGATTTTCGGCGCTCCCCGCGGCAAGGTCAAGGTCAATCTGGCTCTGTTTCAGGCTGAGACTCTGCTCAAGCCCCCGTTCCAGAGCGTCGTCAAGGGTAATAGACAGCCCCTGCGCGGAGAGAGAAACACCAAGAAGGCAGAAAACAACACAGGCCCGGAAGCGTCTCATAATACCTACTATATAGAATAGAACCAAAAAAACCTATGCACTGTTACAGGAAAATTCATGAAAGTCTGTCATTTTTTGTCCGGCTACCTTGAATTATTCGGCTCCTTGCGCTATTCTCCTTCTTTCAGAAGGAATAACATGGTTAGGTATATTATAAAAAGGCTTGTACTGATGATCCCTGTCCTTTTGGGGGTTACCTTTATAGTCTTTTTCATCATGAATCTTACCCCCGGAGACCCGGCGAGGATGATTCTGGGCGACCAGGCCACGCCTGAGGCCATAGCCCAGGTTCGGGAAGAGTTGGGGCTCAACGATCCCCTCATGGTACGGTACTTTACATATATCAAGAATATGTGCCGCGGGGATCTGGGTATTTCATACAGGAACAAACTCAGTGTCTGGGATCAGGTATGGGATAAATTCCCCAATACCTGCATCCTGGCCTTCGCGGGTATCATCGTGGCCCTGCTTATAGGTATCCCGGTGGGTATATTGTCGGCAAAAAAACAGTACACCGCCGTTGACAATATCACCGTGATACTGTCCCTTGTCGGCGTTTCCATGCCGAATTTCTGGCTGGGCCTCCTTCTGTCCCTGCTTTTCGCCCTTAAATTGGGCTTGCTCCCCTCCCAGGGCATGGGGATCGGTTTTTTCCCCCTGCTGAGGAGCATAATACTGCCGGCCATAACCCTGGGTACTGGGGTTGCCGCCACGGTGGTGCGCATGACCAGGTCTTCCATGCTTGAGGTCATACGCCAGGATTATATTTTTACCGCCCGTTCCAAGGGTATCACCGAAAAAGAAGTAACCCGCAAACACATGTTCAAAAACGCCCTTATTCCCATTATCACCGCCGTAGGTCTCGAATTCGGCATACTCCTGGGCGGCGCCATGCTGACCGAGACGGTGTTTTCCTGGCCCGGCCTGGGCCGGCTCATGGTGGACAGCATTACCCGCAAGGATACGCCCATGGTGCTGGGCGCGGTTATTTTTATGGCGGTGATGTTTTCCATAGTTAATCTGGCGGTGGATATTATCTATGCCTTTGTGGATCCCCGGATCAAGTCCCAGTACAGAGCTTTGGGAACAAGGAAGTCGTCATGAATGAATATAAACAACGGTCCCTCTGGGCAGTGGTATGGCGGCGGCTCAGGAAAAACAAACTTGCCCTGGTAGGCCTGGGCTTTTTGGTCCTGCTTCTTTTAATTGCCGTGGCGACCCTGATTATTGACGGGGTAACCAGGCTCGAAATTTACAATACCCATGTAATTAAGCAAAATCTCAGGATGAGGCTCCAGGCTCCGAGTGTCCAAAATCCCCTCGGCCTTGATGAGTTTGGCCGGAGCATACTTTTCAGGATGCTCTGGGCGGTACGCTACAGTCTCTTTATGGGAACCGCGGCCATACTTATATCCACAGCTATCGGGGCTGTTCTTGGCGCCCTGGCGGGGTATTACGGCAAGGCCATGGATAACGGGATCATGCGTTTTATGGATGTACTTCTTGCCATCCCGTCCATGCTCCTTGCCACGGCCATAGTGGCGGCCCTGGGAACAAGCCTGCTTAATGTACTTATAGCCATTGCCATATCCTATATTCCCACCTTTGCCCGCACGGTCAGGGCTTCG
>JAIRXO010000074.1 GCA_031268255.1 Spirochaetaceae bacterium | reverse complement strand
CTTCGGCTTACAGGAGTTCCCACGGGAAGCAGGCGTCCTGAGGAAGCGCTGATTTATTTATATGAGAATAAACCAGCGCGGCTTTATAACAGAACCTTGCCCAAAATCCGGGTGGTTTTGAAAGAGCCCTACTCGTCCTTGCTTTTCAGTACCGCCAGGAAGGCGCTTTGGGGAAGTTCCACGTCGCCTACCATTTTCATCCGTTTTTTGCCTTCTTTCTGCTTTTCCAGGAGTTTGCGCTTCCTCGTGATGTCGCCGCCGTAGCATTTGGCAAGCACGTCCTTGCGGAGGGCGTTTACCGTTTCCCGGGCGATGATCTGGCTGCCTATGGCGCCCTGAACGGGTATCTTGAACTGCTGCCGGGGTATTTCGTCCCGAAGACGCTCACAGACCGTGCGGGCGCGGTCGTAGGCGCTGCCCTTGAATACAAGCTGCGAAAGGGCGTCTACGGCTTTGCCGTTGAGAAGTATGTCGAGTTTCGCCAGTTCCGTGGCTTTGTACCCGCTGATGTCGTAGTCAAAGGAGGCATAGCCCCTGCTGATGCTTTTGAGGCGGTCGTAAAAATCAAAAAGCACTTCCGCCAGGGGCATGTCGTAGACGATCTCCACCCGTTTTTCATCCAGGTAGGTCATGTTGGTCTGTACGCCGCGCTTTTCCATACAGAGGGTCATAATGTTTCCCAGGTATGTTGTAGGAGTGATAACCGAAGCCCGGATGTACGGCTCTTCAGCGCCTTCGACGCGGCCTTCTTCAGGGTATTCCACAGGATTGTCCACCATCAATTCCCCGCCGCTCCGCAGATGCACCTTGTACTTGACCGACGGCGCGGTAAAGATAACGCTTTGGCCGAACTCGCGTTCCAGGCGTTCCTGTATCACCTCAAGGTGGAGAAGGCCGAGAAAGCCGCAGCGAAAACCGAAGCCCAGGGCGGCGGAGGAGTCCTTCTCATAGACCAGGGAGGCGTCGTTCAGTTTGAGTTTTTCGATGCTGGCCTTGAGTTCCTCGTAATCGTTGGAATCGACAGGATAAATTGAGGAGAAGACCACGGGCTTTATTTCACGGAAGCCCGGCAGGGCCCCGGCGCAGGGATTTTCGGCGCCGGTAACGGTATCTCCTACCCGCACGTCGCCGACGGTTTTAACCCCGGCGATAAAATAACCCACGTCCCCGGCGCAGAGGCCGCCGGTTTCGACCAGGGCAAGTTTGAAGACCCCGGCAGTTTCAACCTCGTACTCGGCGCCGTTGGACATGAAGCGTACCGTTATCCCCTTTTTGAGGCTGCCGTCAAAAAGCCGCACGTGGACCACGACCCCCCGGTAGGGATCGTAATGGCAGTCAAAAATAAGGGCCTTGAGCGGGGCGGCGGAATCCCCTGCCGGCGGAGGTATGCGTTTCACGATTGCCTCAAAAAGCTCATCCACACCCTGGCCGGTCCGGGCAGAAACCAGCAGGGCTTCCCTTGAGTCAAGACCCAGATCCTTGTCAATCTGCCGTTTTGTCATGGGGATGTCGGCAGCCTGCATGTCTATCTTGTTTATCACCGGGATAATTTCAAGGTTGTGTTCCAGGGCAAGGTACATATTAGAAAGGGTCTGGGCCTGCACGCCCTGAGTGGCGTCCACCAGGAGCAGGGCTCCTTCGCAGGAGTTGATCGCCCGTGAGACCTCGTAACTGAAATCCACATGGCCGGGGGTATCCACGAGGTTGAGTTCGTACTCTCCGCCGCCGCCGGCCGTATAGGGGATGGTTACCGCCTGGCTTTTGATGGTGATGCCCCGTTCCCGCTCAATGTCCATATTGTCGAGGATCTGATCCTGAAAATCCCGGTCTTCCACCAGACGGCCCTTCTGGATGAGCCGGTCGGCCAGGGTGGACTTTCCGTGATCGATATGGGCGATAATACAAAAGTTGCGGATCTGTTTGGTGTCCGTCATACCCTAAAAGGTCCCGTCGGAAAGCCGTATTTCCCCTACCGGTTCCACGTTAAAATCCGGAGGAATTTCAATATAGGACAAAACCGCCAGACCGGGGAATTTTTTCCTGGTCAGTTCCTTTACCCAGGTGCGGGCGCCGGGGGAACAGATGATTACCGGCGGGAGGTTGTTTTCTTCCATACCTTTTATCGCCGGGGAAAAAGCGTCGATACACCGATCCCAGAGGCCTTCTTCGCCTTCATGGAGCATGGCTCTGTCGGCAAGGCGCTCATCAAGCTTCGGCTCCAGGGTCAGGGCCTTGATATTCGTGCCCCTGGCGTATTCCTGGCAAATCTGCCGTTTCAGGGCAAGCCGTATCTGTTCAATGACGATCTCTCCGGGGGCGGGGCCGAAACTGCCCCAGTCGGCCAGCGTTTCAAGGATCACCGGCAGGTTCCGTATGGAAACGTGCTCGCTCAGGAGGCCCCTGAATATGTCCCTGACGCTCCCGAGGCTGAGGAGGCTCTTCACTTCGCCGGTTACCACCGGGTATTTTTCTTCCGCCATATCGAGAATGGCCTGTACCTCGTCCCGGCCCAAAAGTTCCGGCGCGCGCCGCATGACGACTTCATCCACATCCCGGCCTATATTAGCCGCCGTTGATTCAAGAACGGTTTTAAGCCGGTTTTCGTCGATGAATATGCCTGTATCGAAGACAATGTACCACTCCAT
>JAIRXO010000044.1 GCA_031268255.1 Spirochaetaceae bacterium | reverse complement strand
AGGCGCAAACCGTGTTTGCGCCGCCGGCGGCCCTTCGAGGCACGTTGGCATACTGTGGACTGAGTTTGGCCTACGCCTTGCTACTTTTTTGTCAAACCCGCTCATTGAATCGCGGGATTCTATCGGGCGGCGGCCCTTCGAGGCACGTTGGCGCAGCGGGGCCTTCATTGGGCCTACGCCTGTCCGCATTATCGCCGGGACGCGCTGCGCTAGCTTGCGCGCTGTTATTTGGCGGGGTAGCGGGAGACTTGCGAAGCAAGGCTCCCGCGTAGGGGGGCGCGACGCTAAGGCGTATCCCTGGCAGCGGCGGTGGGGAAATGCGCCCCCCTCTTAATGGCTTGCCTAATCTCTGGGCCGCTGGAAGAAGCGGCCGTTAAGGTGTTCGGTTTTGATGACATTGATGAAGGCGCTGTAATCAACGGCCTTTATCGCCCGTATCAGAATACCGGCTTCGTCAGCGGCCACCACCGAGTAAAGGAGGACCCTGTCTTTTTTTTCGTAGAAGCCGTGGCCCTTAAAGGAGGTGGCGCCGTGATTGGTTTTTTCCCGTATCAGGGCGTATATCTCGTCGGGTTTTGAGGTGATGATAAAGAGGGTGCGCTGCTGGTAGCCCCGGTACAGGGACGAGAGGGCTATGGTGGTGGTGAACTGGAATATGATTGAATAGAGGGCTTTGTCCAGGGTAAAAAGCAGGGCCGCGGCGGCGAGGATGACGCAGTTTCCGGCGAATATATAGTTCCACGCGTCCCGGCGGTATTTTTCGGAAATAAAGATGGCGATGAAATCGGTGCCGCCGCTTGTCGCGCCGGCATAGAGGCAGAGGCTTATGGACAGGGCGTTGAGCAGGCCGCCGAAAACAGCCGAGAGCAGGGAGTCCTGGACCTGGAGTTTTTCTATAAACATGGCCGGCATAAAATCGGTAAGGAGTCCGCATATCACTATCATGAGTATGGAATAAAGGGCGAAGTTTTTCCCGATGAATTTATAGCAGATGAGGGCGGGAACGGCGTTAAGCGTATACAGGACAACGCTGAAGGGGACGCGGAAATTTCCAAAGCGGAGGCATATCTCCTGGATGAGCAGGGTAAGGCCGGTAAAGCCGCCGGGGATGAGGGCGCCCGCGTGAACAAAGGTTTTAAGGTTAAAGGCCATGAGTACGGCGGCGAAAACAATCAGCGCAAGTCGTCTAAGGGCAGCAAGCATGAAAGACCCTACCCCTTCTTGATGATGACGCTCTTTTTGTTTTTCAGTTGTACGGTTATTGATTTTTCAAGCCTTAGGGCTCCGGCCTTGAGGAGGGGCGATTCCGGGGCAAGTTCGCCGCCGTCAAGGGCTTTTATTCTGAGGCGTTTGAGGCTGCGTTCTATCCTGACAACCGCCTTCCCCTCTTTAATCGCCGGAAGCACCGTTCCCGGGGCGTTAAGGGTAAGGCTTCCAAAGGGGGAGAGTTTTCTTTTTATCGTTTCCCTGCTGTCGCTGACGATAATTTCCACGGGCCTTACGGTTATGAGAAGAAGGATGAGGAGGAGCAGTACCAGGAGCGCGGCAAGGGCTATGCAGGCCGCGGCCCGCGGGGAAAGCCCCAGCAGGGCGGCAAAGCGGCCTATGGCATTATCCAGGATGGCGATGCCGGTAACGATGCCGGCGGCGCTGAGGCCGCCGCCATCGCCGGTGCCGGTGCCGCCTTCTCCGGCTTTCTGGGCATCCTCCCAGTCGCGGACCTTTTCGTCCACGCTTTCGATATAGGAATTGATCTCAAGCCCCGAAAGGTTTGAGTCGGTATTGGTATACACAGAACCGTCCACGGCGCCGGCTATGTCCCTGACATCCGTATCGCCGCCTATGCCTATCACATAGAGGAACCAGCCGCCCCGGGAAATTTTTTCGCCTACCGAGCGGAAGTGCTCGTCAACCGAAAGGTCCTTTCCGTAATAGGGGCTGGACGGAGGAGGGGTATTTTTTCCGTCGGTGATAAACAATATAACGCGCCGTACATCGGGGACATTCCGCTTTTCCAGTATATCCGCCAGGGTTTCAAGGGCCGTGCCTATATCGGTGTAATTGTCATCGGCCCTGAGATTCCCCAACTCCTCGCGTAACGCCAGACGGTCATCCTCGCCGGAAAGGGTCCGGGAAAAGCGTTCGCCCGATGTATCGCCAAAGCTAATCAGGGTAAATGTATCCCCTGTTTTAAGAAGCCCGTCAAGAACTTCCCTTTCGATATAGTCAATCACATGGGGGAATTTTTCTTCGGTATTCATGCTGCCGGAAACATCGAGCATGACGTACACATCCCGCCGGGCCGCGTCCCGGTCCGCGCTGGTCTGGGCAAACACTCCCTCAAGGACATACAGCGCCAGAACGGCGCACAGCAGTTTTTTCATACTTATTCCCCTTATTCCTTATTCCCCGTATTGCCATTCACCGCCGGACAGACTGTACCGGCCCGGCCTTTTACCGGTGGAGGCGTAATACGCGTCAAAATTTTTCGCGGTTGTATAGAGTATAACGCCTTCCCGGTCAACATAGTTGACCCCCGGATCAGGGGCGTTGCCGGGAATGTCAAAGACTTTTTTCCCGAGAGAGCTGACGCTCGCCGGAATCGTTATTCCGGTAATATGGTTATTAAAAAAAGCGCCGTCTCCTATTTCCAGAACGCCGCCGCCTATGACAACGCTTGTAATGCGGTTTGAGGAAAAGGCGGCGTTTCCGACAGAGGTAACGCTATCTGGAATGGTAACACTGGTCAAACGGTTGCTGAAAAAGGCATAGCCTGAAATGGCCGTAACGCTTTCGGGTATGGTAAGGGAGCTTAAAAGGTTGTACATAAAGGCCCCCCGGCCTATGACGGTAAGCCCGTTTCCCAGAGTCAGGCTTGAAAGCCTGTTGCGGGCAAAAGCCTGCCGCCCAATGGAAACCACATTGTCCCCTATGGTCACGCTGTCAAGGTTATTGCCGGCAAAGGCTTCGTCGGCTATGAGCGTAACGCTGTCGGGTATGGTAACACTGGTAAGATTCCTGCCGGCAAAGGCCGCTTTTCCTATGGCGGTAACAGGCATATCGTTTATGGCGCCGGGAATCACCAGATCGCCGCCGCCGCGGCCCCCGGCCCGGATTATGGTAAGCTCGCCGTTATGCTCCTCGACGACTATTTCCAGACCCGCGCCTGAAATCCTGAGGCAGCATACGAAAAAAAGGACCGTACAGGCAAATTTTTTGACCATAATACCGTATTATCGGCATTTTTCGGCAATAAAATGACCGGCGGGGCTTTTCCAGACCCTCATTCGTCCCTGGTTTTAAGCACCGCGAGGAAGGCGCTCTGGGGCAGTTCCACGTCGCCTACCATCTTCATGCGCTTTTTGCCTTCCTTTTGTTTTTCAAGGAGTTTCCTCTTGCGCGTAATGTCGCCGCCGTAACATTTGGCAAGCACATCCTTGCGGAGGGCGTTGACTGTCTCGCGGGCTATGATCTGGCTGCCTATAGCGCCCTGTATGGGTATCTTGAACTGCTGGCGGGGGATTTCGTCCCTGAGACGCTCGCAGACCATGCGGGCCCTGGCCTGGGCGCCGCTCCTGAACACCAGTTGGGAGAGAGCGTCCACAGCCTTGCCGTTAAGCAGTATGTCCAGCTTGACAAGCTCTGTGGCCTTATAGCCGGTAATATCGTAGTCAAAGGACGCGTAGCCCCTGCTGATGCTTTTAAGGCGGTCGTAAAAATCAAAAAGCACTTCCGAGAGGGGCATATCGTATATCAGTTCCACCCTTTTCTCGTCCAGATACGTCATCGCCGTCTGTATACCCCGTTTCTCAAGACAGAGCGTCATGATGTTTCCCAGATAGCTTGCGGGGGTAATGACCGAGGCCCGTATATAAGGTTCTTCGGCGCTTTCGATTCTTCCCTCGTCGGGATACTCCATGGGATTGTCCACCAGGACGGATTCGCCGTTTCTGAGAAAGAGACGGTACTTGACCGACGGCGCGGTAAAAATGATGGACTGGTTAAATTCCCTTTCGAGCCTTTCCTGGACCACCTCCAGATGAAGGAGACCCAGAAAACCGCAGCGGAAACCAAAACCCAGGGCCGCCGAAGAATCCTTTTCGTAAATGAGGGAAGCGTCATTGAGCTTGAGCTTTTCGAGACTTGTTTTAAGCTCCTCATAGTCATTGGAGTCCACCGGATAGATCGAAGAAAACACCACAGGCTTTATTTCCTTGAAACCGCTCAGGGCCTTGTCACAGGGCTTCTCCGCGCCGGTAACCGTATCCCCTACCCGTATGTCCCCCACCGCCTTGATACCGGCTATCACATAACCCACGCTCCCCGCGCCAAGTTCGTCAAGCTCCACCAGGGCAAGTTTAAACACACCCAGAGTTTCAACATCATAATCGCTTCCGGCAGCCATAAACCGTATCTTCATGCCCCGGCGTATGCTGCCCTGGAATATCCTGAGATGGACAACCACCCCCCGGTAGGAATCGTAGTGACAGTCAAAGATCAGCGCCTTGAGGGGCAGGGACGAATCACCCAAAGGAGGAGGAATACGCTTTACAATGGCCTCAAAAAGTTCGTCAATACCCGTACCCTGCCTGGCGGAGACAAGGAGGGCGCTCTCCCCGTCAAGACCCAGGTCCTTGTCAATCTGATGCCGCGCCGCCTGAATATCCGCCGCCGCCATATCTATCTTGTTGATCACCGGAATAATTTCCAGATTGTGTTCCAGAGCCAGATACATATTGGAAAGAGTCTGGGCCTGAACACCCTGGGTAGCGTCCACAAGAAGCAAAGCGCCCTCGCAGGACTGGATAGCCCGTGAAACTTCATAACTAAAATCAACATGCCCCGGCGTATCAACCAGGTTGAGCAGATATTCTTCGCCGCTCGCCGCGGTATAAGGCAGGGTAACAGCCTGACTCTTGATGGTAATACCCCGCTCCCGTTCAATATCCATGGTATCCAGTATCTGATCCTGAAAATTCCTGTCGTCCACAATATGAACTTTCTGGATAAGCCTGTCCGCCAGAGTTGACTTGCCGTGGTCAATGTGGGCGATGATGCAAAAATTCCTGATATGCGCGCTGTCTGCCATACCTGCCCATGATAAACGAAACAGGAATAATCCACAAGGTAAGGGGGGCCTGTTTCCTCACTGCCGCCTGGGTATAAGACCTGAGCTTCCGGCCCCCCTACGCTCCAGCCCTGCGCTCCGGTCGATGTATCCGTGCCTATGGCACGTCCACATCTCCCTCCGCTTGGTCTTCCGCTACCCCTCAGGTGAAGCTAAAACAGAAGAAATTAACCGCTAAGTAAAAAAAGTCGAAAAAGTTTGCTTTTTCTTCCCTTCTTCGACTTAGGAGTTAATCCGCTTTTGGCGG
>JAIRXO010000031.1 GCA_031268255.1 Spirochaetaceae bacterium | reverse complement strand
CGCGGCTTAAAGGTAACAGGGAATTTTCATTTTGAAGAACCGGAGGCGGTTTCAGGCCCGGTTCCGGCCTTTTTGAGCCTGGCTATGGTAAGTTCATAGGCCGCTATGGTCGCGTTGAGTATGATGCTCTGGAGCTCCCCCCGTCCGCCCCAGTCAGCGCCGTCCGAGTGGTACAGGTGGGTGAGTATGCCCTCAAGGTCCCCGGCGCTACAGTCCGGGTCCGACTCAAGGCGGCGCTCAAGGCCCGCAAGTTCCTCTTCCAGGGCATGTTCGTAGGTTCTTTCCCGCCAGTCCGCTGATTCGGCCATATTAGTCCCCGCGCTCAGGGCCGGGCCCCGGTCCAGGCCCTGTCAGCGAAACGGTTTTTTGCCAGGTCCAGAGCCCGTTCCTCCTCGCCGGGGGAAGGGAGAGCGGCCTTTTCGGAAGGGTTTTCCGGGATTCCGGTAAATTCAATATCCAGGGCCTCGCGGAACCCCCCGCTCATGGCGGCCAGCGCCTCCGCATAGGGGACTTCCCGGCCCAGGATTTCCCCCAGGCTGCTCACCCGCTGCCTGACACCGGCAAGAATACGGGCGCGGTTTTTTTCGGGAGGAACCTTGAGGAGTTCAAACATCAGTTCCGGGTCATTGTCCAGCAGCACGGTTCCGTGCTGGAGCAGGGCGCCCATTTTTCTTGTCTGGGCATTGCCGGAAATTTTCTTCCCTTTGTATTCTATATCATTTATGGGAACAAAAGACGCCGCTATGCCCAGGTTTTCAAGGCCCCGCACAATGCCGGCGCAGAGTATGCCATACGACTCCTGTATGCTCCCGCCGGCCAAAGGATGCGTAAGGGGCAGGGTCAGGCTGTAGGTAAGTTCGGCGTTATGAAAAACCGCCCCGCCTCCGGTAAGGCGGCGCACCACATCCACGCCCCTTTCCCCGCATGAGAAGAGATTTACTTCCTCATCAAGGCCCTGAAAATACCCCACCGATACGGCCAGGGGTTTCCAGCCGTAAAAGCGGAGGCAGGGAAGGCCCGCCGCCGCTCCTTCCAGAAGGGCCTGGTCAAGCCCCATATTGTAAAAGGCGTCGCGGGGGCCCGTATCCAGAAACCTGAACACATGACTCATCCTGACTCCCCAAGGGCAGAGGCAAGCAGCCCGGCAAAACCGCGGCCATTGATGCCAAAGGCTTCGATGCCCCGGCGTTCAAGAAAAGAATCAAAAACCTTCTCCGCGTCCTCTACCCTGACACCCCGGAGAACCTGTTCAAGTTTTTCAAATTCATCTTCGGGGCTGGCGAAAAAATCCCCCCGTATGCTGATGTTCCTGATGGCGGAGCCTTCGGCCTCGCCTGAAAGGCGTATCAGCTTGCAGCCCGGGGGCTTTCCCAGGCCCGCAAAGCGCCTCAGTCCCGGAGACCCGCCCGCCTCGTCAAGAACCCGCCGGGCGTGATAACTCGTCCGGGCCAGGGGAGCGGCAATCACCGCGCGGAAGCCCCGCCGCAGCGCCTCGCTCCGGTAGAACGCGAACCGTTCGACGCTGATATATTCCTTTACGGGAAGCTGTTTCAGCGTGGGCCGCAGGTACTGGCCAAGGACCAGAATGTCGGTTTCGGCATCGCGCAGAGTGTCCATGGCGCTGAAAAGTTCTTCTTCTTTTTCCCCAAACCCAAGCAGTATGCTGGTTTTGGTAACAGGCACAGGCAGGTTCAGGGCACGGGCACGGGCCTTTGCCTCCCTGAGTACCGAAAGGCTTTTTTCAAAAGAAGCCCGGATATCCCTGACTTCTTTTTGCAGGGAGGGAACGGTCTCGACATTGTGGGCCAGCACATCAGGGGCGGAACGGAGAACAGTGTCAAGGGCGGCGCCGGTGTAATCAGGGATGAGGGCCTCGGTCCTCAGGGAATTTTTTTTAAGTTCCCCTATACAGGCGGCAAAATGCCCCGCCCCCCTGTCGCTTAGGTCGTCCCGGTCAACAGAGGTAAGAACCACATGACAGAGGCCGAGTTCGCGGGCGGCCCTGGCAAGGGATACCGGCTCGTCGTTTCTGAGCGGCCTCCCCTGCTTCGCGGAGGCCACGGCGCAAAAACGGCAGGAACGGGTGCAGATTTCACCCATAATCATAAAAGTTGCCGTTCCCTCCCCCCAACATTCCCCCTTGTTGGGACAGCGGGCCTCGTTACAGACCGTATGCAGGGCGTGCCGCCCCAGCACCGCGTTCAGCTCTTTCCAGGCCGGCCCCGAAGGCAGCCGTATCCTCAGCCACTCCGGTTTTCTCAGGACCGTAACGCCGTCATCGCCGCTCACCTCTTATCCCCTGCGCATAATCCGGCGGGCCGCAAGCAGGGTCCAGCGGGGGAAGAAGGAGAGGGCCAGGCTGAAGGGAAGCACCAGGGCCTGGACGCACTGGTTCTGCTGGTGGTAGCCGGGCAAAACCCGTATAAGTATGGTAACCAGGCACGCGGCGCTTACATAGGTAAAAAGCAGACGGAGGAATTTTTCCGCCCTGTCCCGCTGTTCAGGTTTTTTGCCAAAGGCAAAACGGAGCCCCAGGGGAAGTGCCGCAAGGAGCAGGGGATTTACAAAAAGCAAATTGATGTTGTGATAGGTATAATCATGGTTGGTAAAAAAAGTCATAAAGAGAAGCACCACGCCGGAAAGACCAAAAGAAAGGCCGATGAGGGCCTGACCCATTCCCAGAAACGGCCTCCCCCCCGGAATTTTCAGCGCCGCAAACAGGGCCAGGGCTATCGCCAGGCCGAGGAGGAGTTCCCCGGTCCAAAAACGCGGCGGGCTGTCGAGAACCCCGGGGCGGCCTTCGGCGCGGTTTACGACTTCAATATCCGTAACCAGCTTTCGTTCCCGCCCCGAAGCGTCACGGTAACTGAATTCCTCTATGCGCCTGCCTATCTCCGAGGGAAGGAACATCTCGTCCCATACGGAAATAGGCGTATCAATACCCCGGCCCATGAGGAAATTCAACATCCAGTCAAAAAAGGGAGAAAACCAGGTATGGCGCCTAACATGCTGGCGCAGGGTATAGCGGCCAGGGGCATCGCCGTACTTCTCCTTAAACTGGCCCTTGACGGCCATATCAATGATATCCCTGATGCGGGTGGCGCAGTTATCCCTGAAGTGGTGATAATAATAATCCTTGTTTTCAGGCTGTACGTTCCACTGGGCAAAGTCAAATACCTCAAGTTTGTCGGCAGGGGAAAGATCAAGGGTGTAAAGGATAACATCCCGGTTCGTTCTGACGTAATGGCCTATATTTGCCTCCGCCCTGCTCGCTTCGCAGGTATAAAGGAGCCTCCCAAGTGCAAAATTGACAAAAAAATTGGTATTTTCAAAAGAGAAAACACCGTAGTCGTAAAAGCGGGCCGTTCCGTCACGGTTGTTCTCTACAACAAGACCCAGATGGCCCCACCAAAAGTAAAGCTCATCCCCCGGCCCTATCACCGCCACCTTCAAGGTCAGTTCGCTGCCGGGGACCGGGGGGACGGCGTTCTGCCCGGCCACAGTCTGCCCCTGGGCAAAAAAGGGAACAGAAAGAGAAAAGAGGATGGTAAAAATGTATGCACGGCAATATTTCAAATATGACTCCTCTCCTATTTTGTATCAAGAGTGCTGTCAATGGCAATACAGCAACTCCGGGATGCCTACAGGAACCTCATTTTGCTTCCATTCCACAGATACCCTCACCATACCGAGCCGTTTTCTGGTATCCGGGAGAGCCAGATAAAATTTAGTGCTTAAAACTGCCAATAGAAATTATAGTAAAAACGAAAAAGACCGCATTTGTATTAGTCTTTATGCTTATAGGCAAGGGTTTTTTCCAATTCTTCAACAATAACCTCTCTGACTTCTTTAATGATGTCCCTATGGAGCCGTTCCATTGCATTTTCAGGGGTAGGGGCCACTGCAAAGAGTTCATAGGTTTCAATGCCGAGGGCCAGGGCGATTTTGTCCAGCACATCGGGGGTGGGAAACTGCCGGGAAAGCTCAATCATAGCAATATATTGGGTAGAAATGTCGGCCTTTTCAGCGAGTTTTGCCTGCGAAAAACCGCTCTTTCGGCGGTATCCCTTTAAGTTATTTGCCAGTATATCTCGTATGTTTGTCATGGTTATCAGCATTTTCGCTAATTGCTCAATAATAAATGGTTGAAAAATCTTGACAATCAATGTTACATTGATTATAATTAGCGATACATTGATTATCCTGTATATTTTTCCGTTTTACGGTGAAAAATTTGGAGAAATTGATGAATTTGAAAGGAAATCGCCAAATAAGCCCATAGGGGACTGAACTGGTTTTTTCAATATTCGGTTAGAAAGGAGGCATTAAATTGAAAATTCGGGATCTGAGGATTATTCCCGCAAGGCACTATCTGTTTGTACAGATAGACACCGATGAAGGCATAACAGGCCTTGGTGAAGCTGGAAACTGGGGATT
The DNA here is from genome assembly GCA_031268255.1 of Spirochaetaceae bacterium. Taxonomy (GTDB): domain Bacteria; phylum Spirochaetota; class Spirochaetia; order Treponematales; family Breznakiellaceae; genus JAIRTD01. The sequence goes on along the minus strand of JAIRXO010000031.1, from coordinate 216 downwards.
TTTGGGCGCCACTGCTGCGGCTATAGAAAAATTCAAGGAATTCATAATAGGGCAAGATCCCTTTACTATTGAACATCATTATCAAAACATGTACCGGGCCATGTATTTCCGGGGATCGGTTATCATGAGCGCCATTAGCGCCATAGATATTGCTCTCTGGGATATCAAAGGCAAGCGTCTCGGAGTTCCGGTCTATGAGCTTCTGGGCGGCAAAAC
>JAIRXO010000160.1 GCA_031268255.1 Spirochaetaceae bacterium | reverse complement strand
ACCGTTAAAGCGCCGGATATGGAGATAGCGTATTTTGCCCGGAAAACCAGCATGGTCCAGAGCCTGTCGGCCAACGGCGGGGCCATCATTGTAGGTAAAGACGGTACCCGCTTTATGACGGAATCCGAGGTAACCCGGCACGGCCACATCTACTACAGTGGTAACTTCTATTCCCAGATCACCCCGGACCCCATGTGGATGATCTTTGACGAAACTGCCCGGCAGGCGGGATTTGACCTGCCGCCCCAGTTCAGCCCGGATCTTTCCGCCGAGATTGCCAATGGTACGGTGATCCAGGCCAATACCATCGCGGAACTGGCCCGGAAGATCGGGGTCCAGGTAGACAGCCCTATCCCCAATTCGACTCCGGTTTCAACCTTTGTTCTGAGCAACTGGGACCAGACCTACCGTACTGTGGGCCTGGTGAACCAGATAAATGCCTATAATCAGTACTGCGCTAATAGATACGATCCCCAATTTAACCGTAAGCCTGAGACCCTGACGCCTATTATTCGGGCCCCCTACTATGCTATGCAGATGCATGCGGCTATGGTGAACACTCAGGGCGGTGCCCGGCGGAACATCAAGTGCGAAATCCTGGATCCCTACGGCAAGCCCATCCCAAACCTTTACGGCGCGGGGGAATTCGGCTCTTTCTACGGCGGCAACTACACTGCCGGGGGTAATGTAGCGGAGACTATGTACTCTGGCCGGACTGCGGGGAGGAACGCCGCTTTGCCCAAGCCCACCCTTAGAGCCCAGGCCCTCGCCAGGGTAGCCTCGCGGCTGCAAAACTTCCCCAACGAGATAGCCCAACAGGAACAGATCGCTCTGGGGGCCAACGAGTATCTGGGTACCGCCACCGGTATGGGCGGCGATGTAATAGTTAAGGTACGTATAGATGGGACAAGGATCGCCGCAATAGATGTGGTGAGCCACAACGAAACTCAGGGGCTTTCCGACCCTGCCATTATGAAGATTCCCCAAGCGATAGTTGCCGCCAATTCTCCCAACGTGGATGTTGTTGCCGGCGCTTCAATAACCAGCCGGGCAATCATGAACGCGGTAAAAAGCGCGCTAAACAAGGCGAGGTAAGCGTTCTCCTTTCGCCTTGCGTTCTTTCTTCCGGGGGTCCTGTATCGCACAGGACCCCTTTTATATCCCCTTGAGATAAGATCGGACAGGGTATATAATCCGCCGTATTATACAAGGGGCGGCGTTATGGCGGACAGTAAAAAAGTAATACTCGCGGTAGATGATATGGTTACTGTCCTTAACATGATACGCAAGGCCCTGGAACCGGGCTATGAGCTGTGCCTGGCCAAAACGGTTGACGCGGCTTGGAAGGCCCTGGCAGCAAACAGCGTGGATATGGTGCTCCTTGATACCGAACTGCCTGAGATGTCGGGTTTTGATTTTTTGAGCGCCGCGCGGAAGAACCATGGCTGCCGGGATATTCCGGCGATTTTTGTTACTTCCCACGCTACCAAAGACATTATCGCCCAGGCGCGTATGATGGGCGCCAGAGACTTCATCGTCAAACCCATTACCCCCGATCGGCTCCTTGCCAGGGTTAATGAGGCGTTTAAAACCGGAGACCAGAAAATAAACGAAGCCTTTCTCGGCAAGGAACTTCTGGCCCTTCAGGGCGCCTGCAAAAAAGGCGACACCGGGACCATTGCCAGCCTTGCCGGACAGCTTCAGTTTATGCATTTCAACATGATAGTAGACGCCCATATAGCGGAAATCTGCGGCATGATAGCCCAGCAAAACTATTCCCTTGCGGGAGAAAAAATCCACATACTCCTTGACAACCGTTTTTACGAACACGAAGAATCCATCTAGGGATTATTAAGGGCGTAGCCCTTTGGGGTTTAATACCCCGCCGAATCGCAGGTTCGAACTCTGCCGCGCGGTTGTTGATTTTTTCCTATTCCCTTAATGTCCTTGGTGGTTGAATTTCTTTTCCTATTGTTTAGACTGGCCACAAAGGAAATAGGAATAAGTAGAAAAGGGGAATAGACTGCTTTTCATCATGTTCTTCCCTATAGCCAAGGGTCCATAAAAGCAAGACACCCCGAGGGAATTTTCTTGACATCCCGTAAAACATACCCTATAATAACCTTGTTTGAAAATTTGCGACTCCGGTCAAAACAGGAGATATTTATTTTGATGATAAGTAACTTGATTGGCATAGTTTTTGCTCTCTCTCTCTCTCTCTCTCTCTCTCTCTCTCTCATAAGACTCATCTCCATCTCTTAACAAGCTCAGTTTCGCAGAAGGCAAAATTCAACCGCATTTTCATTTTAGTTTCTATAGGCTGGGGGAAATTTGTCCCCAGCCTATCCGGGGGCAAAATAATATCCTCAGTAGAGTTGTTCATAAAAACTATTTTTGGAGGTACAGGGTGAAAACAGCTATAAAAATATTTGGAAGGAGGTATGAGCAGCAGGAAAGAATCAGCCGACGTGAATTCGTAAAGGGCACGGGAGGAAGAAAGAGGAAGTAAACAGAAATTGCTTAAAATCGGCTACCCGCCGCCAAAGGCGGTAGGTTTTTGTGTTTCACTAAACCGTAAGAAATTTTCTTACAAGGGGGAGTTAATTGTGAAGAATTTAGCAAAGAGCATCTGTAGAGTAGTATTTGTACTGACTGTTATTTCAGCCTGTTCTACTTCTGGTACCAGGCCCAAACTGAACTTTAATCCGGGGACCTATACGGCCATAGAACGGGGTATGGGCGGGTCGTTTGATGTTACAGTTACATTTAGCGACCATGCCATAGAGTCTATTGTAATTGGCGAAAACAATGAAACTTATATGGTGGGCAGTGAAGCAATCAGGATCTTGCCCGAGCGAATAATACAAAATCAGTCTTTGAAACTTGATGTGGTATCAGGTGCTTCTATCACTAGTCATGCAATACTTTATGGTGTCAGGGACTGTGTCGCAAAGGCAGGGGGGAATTTAGATGCCCTCCTTGCCGTTCCTGTTGTTATGGATACCTATGACACCCTGCCACATGAGGCCGACATTATCATAGTCGGCGGAGGATTGTCCGGGATTACAGCGGCTATTTCGGCGAAGCAAAACGGCGGTAATGTAATTCTTCTTGAACAAAAGGAATATCTGGGCGGCAACACGACGATGGCTGTCGGTACCTTCATTTTTGGCGGCACCTCGATTCAAAGGGCTGCGGGTATTCAGGATACTCCTGATGCGTATTACCATTGGGCTTTGGAGAACAGCCATAACCAGAAAGATCCTGTACAGGTCAGAATGATTGCCGATTATGGTCAGGAATTGATTGACTATTACGGCAGTATGGACATAAAATTTAATAATACTGTTTTTGCAACAGCAGGATCCCCGATAAACAGGGGGCATCGCGTAACGCCGAGTACCGGTGGGGCCATTTCGCAATTACAAGCCTATATGGAAAAAATCGGAATCGATGTCCGGTATGCAACCAAGGCGGAAGATTTTATTTTAAACAGCGCCGGCGAAATAATCGGAGTTAAGGCTGTTGATTATTACAAAAGGCCCGTTGAATACTACGGCAAAAGCATTGTTCTGGCCACAGGCGGCTGGGGCGATAATCATGAAATGATTAACAAATACTGGGGTAAAGAATATGATCCTATAGTTTATGGTGGGGCCACAGGCATGGACGGCGTTATGTTAAACGCCGCGTTAAAATTGGGGGCTGACCTTGTTGACATGAACGCCCCTCATCTGGATGCTACCCTGGCAGTCGGCAGAGGAATACTGGTCTGGACTAATTTTTTAACTGACTGCGGCGGCATTGTCATACGGCAGAACGGCCAGCGTTTTGCCGATGAGCAGTCGATACATGGTGATATTGTAGCAACTGCCATGCATGATATCGGAGATGAATATTATTATGAAATCATTGATAACAATAGTTTTAATTTCAACGCTATTTTGGCTGATAAACTCATGGATTATATCAGAATGGACTTAATGTCCCAGTATGATTCAGTGGCAGCTATGGCCAACGGGCTTGGTGTTGATGAAGCGGTTTTAACCCAAACCCTGAATGAATACAATGGCGCTGTACGGGGAGAGGTAAAAGACAAATACAACAGGACCGGTTTTTTCCATGAGCTTGCACCGCCTTTTTATACGGTGAAGGTATCTAACGGTGTTGTATGTACAACCGGCGGCTTAAAAGTCAACGAAAAGATGCAGGTCATCAATACCAGCGGTTCCGCTATTCCCAGGCTCTATGCCATTGGAGAAATAAGCGGCGGATACAGAATACATTATGTAGGCGGTGATTCATTGTCCCATGGCGGTATCTCAGGCATGTTGCTGGGCAAAGCGTTGACAGCAAGCCGCTGATTGATTTTGCAGAAAGGCGGTCCGGGTAATGTGCTGGAAGCTACGGTTCGGGAGTATAATTTCCTTGTAGACGCGGGCGTGGATTCGGCCTTATACCCGGGTATGCCCAAAGTGCGCCGGTTACAACATGGACCGCAATCTCTTCTCCCCCGGAAGCCTCCATTCAGATGGCTCCCAAGCCGGCGTTGCCGGATTAAGAGATTCCGTTCTTTTCTCCTGGGGCTCCGCGTTGCGGGGCCCCCTTCATTTGAGCTTTCTGGTTCGGCCCAATAGAATATGTTTTTTTGTTGACTTTATCCCAGGGGTAAGGTTTACCCTGAAACAACACTTTCTTCTATAACGGCGCGTCTTTAAATGTATATCCTGGTTCTAAATACAAGTTCAGGTACGACGTGCACATTTTTTTTACCACGGCGGGTAAATCATACGCGCCTTTTTTCAGGCACCAGTGAAATACGCTTCCGTCTATTATAACATTTAATTCTTCAAATAATTCCTGGACATCACAGTTTTTTCCGATCATTCCCTGTTCCCGCAAAGCCTGAAACTGGGTCAAAAAATAATCCACCACTTGCCTTTGTGATTCCATGTTTTGGACGCTGATCATGTTCAGTGATTGATTTTTGGGAGAAAAATAGTTGGAGACAAATTCCAGTCCCATAGATTGAAAATAATCAGCGAAGTATACCATTGTATTGATGATCTCGTTCCGGGGGTTTGAAAGACCGGCGGCGCCCTGTTTTTTTTTGAGATACAGCGTAAAACATTCCGAAACATAGGAAGTCAGTAAATCGTCCTTTCCGGCAAAATAACGGTAAAAGCCCCCGATAGAAATATCCGCTTCCCTGCATATATTCCTGATGGTTACTACCTCATAACTATGCCGGCGTATGAGCCTGGCGGCAACCGACAGGAGCTTTGATTTTTCTCTTTGAATTTTGTTTGTTTTGTTGATGGTTTTACCCCTCATGTCCATGGTAAACATACAGGACATATCGTACAAAAATTATCGTGTCCTTGCAATAGAACAGGATTAAAGGAGGGGGGCCTGTTTCCTTACCTGCCTCCGCGTATAAGGACCTGAGCGCCCGGCCCCCCGCCCAGTGAAAGCGCCATAGCAAGGCGTATGGCGTCCCGGCGATCATTCAGCACGGCGTAGGCCACACTCAAGCCACTGTATGCCGCCGTGCCTCGAAGGGCCGCCTACGGGCGAGCCAAGGTCTGCGCCTACCCCCCAAATGAACTAAAAAAAATGTTGACAAACAGGAAAAAAATGGTACAATTATTGGAACATGTTCTGAACGTGTTCCAATAACTATTATGGAGGTGAATTAACGATGAAAGGGTATATTCTTGAAGGAATAGGTACGGCGCTCTGGAAAGACGACTTGGCCATGCCAAAGGCGGGGCCCGGAGAAGTGGTGATTAAGCCGGTGATTGTGTCGCCCTGTACCTCGGATGTGCATATTCTCGAAACCATGGCGTTTCCCTTTATGAAAGGGAGGGCCCTGGGGCATGAAGCGGCCGGCGTGGTTCACGAGGTGGGTCCTGAGGTAAAAGATTTTAAGACCGGCGACAGGGTGGCTGTTCCTTCGGCCATAACAAACTGGAAGATTCCCGAGGCGCAGGAAGGATATGACAAGTATGACAGTTTGAGTCCCTATCTTAATCCTGATCCCCGGCTGCAAGGCTGCTTTGCCGAGTATTACCTGGTGAAAGACGCGGACCTGAACGTGGCCCGTATTCCCGATACGGTTACCTGGGAACAGGCGGTGATGATAACCGATATGGCCACCACCGCCTTTGAAGGCGTGCGCTGGCTCAACCTTAAATACGGCGACACCGTGGTTGTGTACGGCATAGGTCCGGTGGGGCTTATGGCGGTCTGCGGGGCGGCCCTCCGGGGCGCCGGCAGAATTTTCGGCGTCGGGTCGCGGCAGGTGTGCTTTGACGTGGCCCGGGAATATGGCGCCACGGACCTGGTAAATTACCGGGACGGGGATGTGGCCGCGCAGATACTGGAAAAAAACAACGGGCCGGTGGACGCGGTCATTGTCTGCGGCGGTTCTGATATCAGCGCCATAGCCAGCGCCATGAAAATGGTCCGTCCGGGCGGGACAGTTACCAATGTGGCGGCCTTTATGCATGACAAGGAATTTGTCCTGCCCAATGATATATGGGGCTACGGCTGTACGGATAAAACCCTCCGAACCGTAAGCGCCAGGGGGGGCAGGGCCTTTATGGAACGCCTCCTGGCCCTGGTCGAGTTTGGCCGTTTTCACCCGGAAAAGATGGCGACCCATATTTACCGGGGCATGGAACATATCCCCGAATCCCTGGAAAAGATGGGCGGCAAGGACAGGACCGCCATCAAGCCGGTGGTGTTTTTTTGAGCAGGCAGGACAGGAACACTTTCAAATTTTGAAAAGTTCCTGTCAAAACCCCCTTGCCCCATTGAGCAGACCGGCAATTTCTTTTATGCTTAACCTGAAAATTCTTTTAGGGAGAATTAATGAACAGGATTATCTCCAAGAAACAGCTTTCCGCCGGCGTTTACGAGATGACCGTAGACGCGCCGCTTATTGCCCGCGCACGGAAGGCGGGGCAGTTTTTAATTGTCCAGATAGACACAAACTGGGGGGAACGTATCCCCCTGACCATAGCCGACGCGGATGCCGAAAAGGGAACCGTAACCATAGTGTTTCAGGCTGTAGGGGCCACCACCAGCAAGCTGGCCGTTAAAAATCCCGGAGACTGTGTCGAAAACATACTCGGCCCCCTGGGTAATCCCACCCACATCGAAAAATTTGGCCGCGTGGTATGTGTGGGCGGCGGCATAGGCGTAGCGCCCCTCTTTCCCATAGTCCAGGCGATGAAGGCCGCGGGCAATGCGGTAACGGTCATCATAGGCGCCAGGAACAGGGAGCTTGTGATTTTCGAGGACAGGATGAAGCAGTACGCCGATGAACTCATCGTAGTTACCGACGACGGCTCCTATGGCCGCAAGGCCCTGGTTACCGATCCCCTCAAGGAAATCTGTTCCGCCGTCAAGCCCGATATGACCGTGGCCATAGGACCGCCCATTATGATGAAATTCTGCGAAAAAACCACCGCCGAATTTGACGTGCCCATAATGGTTTCCCTTAATACCATCATGATAGACGGAACGGGCATGTGCGGCGGATGCAGGGTCAATGTGGGCGGCGAAACAAAATTCGTCTGCGTTGACGGTCCTGAATTTGACGGTCATAAGGTCGATTTTGACAATATGATGATACGCATGAAAGCCTTTAAGGAAAGGGAAGACCAGGACCGCCATAAGTGCCGTCTTGAGGTGTGAGGATGCTGTATGAGTAAGACCAGTGAAGAACTTGAGATTGAAGCAAAGGCGCTGCTCACGCCCTTTTTAAGCCGTAAGGCGGCGGGAGAAAAAATCAGCCCCCGTGACCGCCTTGCCATACCGGCCCAGGAGATGCCCGCCCAGGACCCCCGGGCGAGGAGCCGGAATGTAGAAGAAGTAGCCCTGGGCTACGGCGAATCCCAGGCCCGCCTTGAGGCCGAACGCTGCCTTGGCTGCAAGAACGAACCCTGTGTGGGAGGCTGCCCGGTACAGGTTCCCATACCCCGCTTCATTACCGAAATCCAGAAAGGTGATTTTAAGGCCGCCGTTGACGTAATAAAAGAGACTAATCTTCTTCCGGCGGTATGCGGCAGGGTCTGCCCCCAGGAAAAGCAGTGCCAGGCTTATTGTACCGTTGGAAAGAGCCTTAAAAATACCGAAAAAGCCGTAGCCATAGGGAGGCTTGAGCGTTTTGTTGCTGACTGGGAGCGGGCAGAGGGTAAGGTAACAACGCCCGGCGTAAAGCCCCCCACAGGCAGGAAAGCCGCTGTCATAGGCTCCGGTCCGGCGGGTCTCACGGTCGCCGCCGATGTTGCCAGGGAGGGCCATGAGGTAGTCATATTCGAGGCCTTCCATAAGACCGGCGGCGTCATGGTTTACGGCATCCCCGAATTCCGCCTCCCAAAGGCCATAGTCCAGGAAGAGGTAAATCTTCTTAAAAAAATGGGAGTAAAAATCGAAACCAATTTCCTCGCGGGAAGAACGAGGACGGTTATGGACCTGCTTGACAAGGACGGCTATGACGCGGTGTTTATCGGCGTGGGCGCCGGGCTCCCCAAGTTCCTCGGCTGCCCCGGCGAAAACTTTGTAGGCGTTTTTAGCGCCAACGAATACCTTACCAGGGCGAACCTGATGAAAGCCTACGACGCGGACCACGCCGATACGCCCATGTTCAGGTCAAAGATAGTTACGGTCATAGGCGGCGGCAATGTGGCGATGGACGCCGCCCGCATGGCCCTCCGCCTCGGCGCGGAGCAGGTCCATGTCATCTACCGCCGTACCAGGGACGAAATGCCCGCCAGAGCCGAAGAAGTCGGCCACGCCATGGAAGAAGGAGTGGTCTTTAATTTTCTGCGTAATCCCAATAAAATACTCGGTGATGACAAGGGACTGGTAACCGGCCTTGAGCTTCAGAAATTTGAACTCGGCGAGCCTGATGCTTCCGGCAGGAGGAGTCCTGTCGCCATACCTGGTTCGGAATATGTCTTTGACTGTGATACGGCCATAGTAGCCCTGGGGAATGAATCCAATCCCCTGCTTACCAAAACTACCGCCGGCCTCAAGGTTGACCGCAGGGGCCGTATCGAAGTTGACAGCGGCCAAAAGACTTCCCTTGACAAAGTATATGCCGGCGGGGATATAGTGCTGGGCGCCGCTACGGTAATACTCGCCATGGGCGAGGGCCGCCGGGCCGCCGTGTCCATCAACCATCTGCTCTCCGTATCCTGACATGGAAAGAGGCGTTATGACAGATAGAAAAAAAATTGTCTTTATACTCTGTACGGTCCTGCTTTTCCTGGCGGCGCCGGGGTTCTCCCAGGAGGGGAGGCCCGACGCCCTTCGCAGTTACCGCACAGGCCGTGACCTGGAAGCCCGCGGCAGGCTTCAGGATGCCAGGCCCTATTACGATGAGGCGATAACGATATGCCTTTCAGAGATAAACCAGAACGCTGCGAACATGGATTCCTATACGGTGCTTACCTGGGCCCTCCAGCGGCAGAACCGTTATGCGGAAGTTATCGAATGGGGCCAGCGGGGTCTCAGGGTAAACGCCAATGATTTCCGCGTCATCGAGACTATGGGTGAGGCTTCGTTCTACCTGGACCAGTACGCCCAGTCCCTGCGTTATATGCAGCGTTATGTGGACGGGAATCCCCAGGGTGAACGGGTGTCGGTAGCCTTCTTTTTTATCGGAGAGATTTACCGGCTCCAGCAGAAGTACCGGCATGCCGACATAGCCTACACCACGGCGGTGCGTCTTGAACCCGGCCTTGCCCTGTGGTGGTACCGCCTGGGTACGGTCCGCGAATCCGTGGGAGAATATCCTAATGCCGCCGAGGCCTATGAGCAGGCCCTGACTCTCAATCCCAATTACCGCGAGGCCTCCGAGGGCCTGGTCCGTTCGCGCCGCTAGGCTATTGGGTTACAAATTCCGCGCCCCGCTGGTCCATGACCGTAAGGCTTGACAGGGCAATATACAGATAGGGATAGCCGTCCTCGTCGTATGTTTTAAGGACGCCTGTTGCCTCAACCCACTCATCGACCTTGGGGTATTCGCCCTGTCCTTCCCAGGCAACTTCAAAACCGGCGTTGCCGTCAGTCCCGCAGCATCCGGGGCCGTAGCGTATCACAAAGCAGTACTCTTTTTCAGTATAGCCTTCCCGCTTAAAGAGGCCCTCAAGCCGTATTCCCTTTCCAAGGTAGTCATCGGGATTAAGGTACACATCATTGGTTTGGGCTATAAACATTTTTTCTTTTATTTCGACAAAATTTCCCTCTGGAATTTGCACCGGCGGCAAAGAGTGCGGCGGGGTCTGCGCCGCGGGGGGCGGGCCCGATTCCGTTCTGGAGCTTTCGGGCAGGGCCTGGCTAAAGTTTCCCGAAAGGGACCCGTAGGCAAGGCCCGCCTTGCTTTTGCAGCCCGACGCAAAGAGGGCGCAGGCAAGGACGGCAAAGACCAGCGGGGACGCCCCGGAGACAGATACCTTTCTCCATTTCAATCTTTCAATCTTTGATTTTGCTTTTTTCATTGTCTTTCTCCTCACCGCGCCTCGGCGCGTATGGTTTTTGATTCCGCGCTTATCAGCCAAAACAGCAGAAAACCGGCAATGTTGACGAGCACAACACTCGCGCCGGTGGGCATCGCGTACAGGTACGAGATAACTATGCCGGTAAAAAAACAGACTACCGAAACACAGACCGAGGAAATGCTTACGCTCCTGAATTTTTTGAATACCCGCATTGACGTGAGGGCGGGGAAAATAAGCAGCGCCGAAATAAGTACGGCCCCCATCATGCGCATGCCGAGTACAATGGTAATCGCCGTTAAAAACGCGATGAGCATATTGTACGCCCCGGTCTTTACCCCTGTCGCTCCGGCAAAAGCCTCGTCAAAGGTTATGGCGAATAACTTATGGTAAAAAAGAACAAAGAGAATCAGTACGCATATTGACAGGCCTATGCTCAGGTAAACATCGTTTTTGCTCATCGCGAGGATACTGCCAAAAAGATAATTGCATACATCGGTATTCATTCCGGTTGTCCGGGATATGATGACCACCCCCAGAGCCAGAGAGCTTGTTGAGATAAGGGCTATGGCCGCGTCTCCCCGTATGAGGCTTTTTTCTCCCAGGCGGAGCAGAAGGAACGCGGCGCATACGACTATGGGGATGGAGACCGCAAGGGGCGCGGCATTAAGCCCCGTTGCCAGGGCAAGGGCCCCGAAGCCCACATGGGAAAGCCCGTCTCCTATCATGGAATATCGCTTTAAGACCAGGCTGACGCCGAGCAGGGCGGAGCAGACCGAGACAAGAGCGCCGACAACAAAGGCCCTGACAAGAAACGCGTAGGAGAACATTTCCGCCAATGTAGAAAATAAAGCCGTCACTGGATTACCCTCCGTATCCGGCTTGCGCCTTGTAGTCAGCGGCGCTGCCGAAAAAATATCCGCCGTCTTTCAGGCGCAGCACATGGCCGGCGTATTTTTCCGCCGCCTGTATGTCATGGGTTACCATGATAATGGTTGTTTCCGTTTCCTCGTTGAGTTTCGTAAGTATCTTGTAAAGCTCAACGGTAGCGGCGGCATCAAGCCCCGATGCCGGCTCGTCAAGCACAAGCAGGGTATCGCGCTTCCGGCCAAGCGCCCCCGCCGCGGCGGAGAGAGCCCGTGCTATGAGTACCCGCCGCTGCTGTCCGCCCGAAAGTTCCCTGAAACAGCGATTTGACAGATCCGTTATTTCAAGGCGCTCCATGTTTTCCCTTGCCGCTTCTTTTTCTCCTCTGGAATAAAAAGGACGCAGCCCCATACCGCCGGCCATTCCCGATAGGACAATTTCGAATACCCCGGCGGGAAAATCTTTTTTTGCCGCGCTCTGCTGGGAAAGGTAGCCTATCGCGTTTTGCCTCAGATCCTCCGAAAAGGTGATGCTGCCCTGCATGGGCCGCAAAAGCCGCAAAATGCCCTTTATCAGCGTGGTCTTGCCCGATCCGTTTCCGCCTATGATGCAAAGATAATCGCCTTTTTGGACGGTAAAGGAAAGGCCGCGGACAACACTGTGCCCGTCATAGCCAAAGGAAACATTCTGACACGCGATAAGCATGGACTTCTCCTCAGGATAGTGTGGTTTGTGTGTGGTTCTACAGGCTTACCATAAAAAAACTATGCCACAAAAGAATTCTTTAGGCAATGGCGCTTTTACCTGTATGCGCCTTGCCCTCACGGGCGGGCAGTAAAAAGATAATACCGCAGCCACAGCAGCATGGGCAGCCAGGAGAGCAGTATGGCAAAAACAAGTATGCAATACCCGGCAAGGGTAGAGTTTCGCCGCTTTTTTCCGTCCGCTTCGCTCCGCGCGTGAGACAATCTGCCCGAAGCCTCGTCGTCACTTAATTCAATAAGGAGTTTATCAAGACTCCCGGCTATGTTTTTCCGGTCTATGATTCCTTTCCGCCCGGTGATTTCCTCAAAAATACGGAAGGAATCCCCGATGAGCTTCCCCAATGATCCGGGAAGCCTCAGGTCCTGCCTGACAGTGACCCGGGAGAGCATGATGAGCCCTTCCAGAGTTACCGCCCGCTTGATTCCTTCTACAAGGGCTCCCAGGGTAATTTTAAAATTTCCTATTGAATACAGCACCGGCCCGTAGGGAACCAGAAGGTTAAAAGCGGCGATAAAAATAATAATCAACAGGGTAATGAGGGGATTGTTCTTTTTGCCGCAAAGCCAGGCGAGAAACCAGAACAGCAAAAACTGGCCCAGGCGGTACACAGGATTGGGATTAAAGAGCAGGGCTGGCATGATAATAAGCCCGGCTATAAAGAGGTCCCGGCTCGAAAAAAGCCTCTCATAGTATCCACGCCGCGCCTTTCTTAACCGTTCCCATATACCTGTCTGAGGGGGTGTTGTCTTTGACTGTTCCGGCATTATCGTTCCCTTATCCTTGCCTTGTACCACTCTGAGCGGGCGGTGAAGTATTCACAGAACACGCCGAGTGCTATGCCTGTGATCACCCCCGCGGCGAGAAAAGGCGGCGCAATGAAGCGGGCGCTGGACCCGAATATGAATATCCAGGCCAGGACTATCTGTGACAGATTCGACAACAGGGCCCCAATGGTTCCCACGCCGATAAAGCTGATCCGGGAAGGGCCAAGCAGACGGCGGATCAGGTACATGACCAGGGAAGAAGCGGCGGTGCCTGCCAGGGAAAAAAGAAAAATATACGAAAAAAGCGTGCCGGTAATCAGGGCCTGGCCCAGAACCTTTATGCACACGAGGAGGACAAAGGTATGCAGGGGAAACATATCCAGGGCCAGCATCAGGGGGAGGTTGGCGATGCCTATGCGCATAAAAGGCAGGGGCTTGGGAATCATGTATTCTATAGTAGAGAGAAAGAGACAAAAGGCCCCCAAAATAGCCACTATACGGCGCTGTTCATCAGACCTGTCCTGTATTTTAATCGCGTCGTTACTCATCACCATGTCCCCGCGTCAGAGCCCTGGCTGTTGCCGCTTCCTTCAACCATAAGAAAAACCTCGTTGGGGAGGCATGCTACCCATTGCCCATCCGCGTTAATATGTCCCCCGGCGATGCATACCTGGTTTTCGCAGGGAGAAGAAAGAACCCAGGCCTCGCCGCCATGAACGCGCACGACCGTATCGCCCAGGGGGCCGGGTACATTCACCGTCTCCTCGGCGTCAATGGGAAAGACCCAGCTTTGCGTGGGGCCCTGAATATACACCTGTGGCTTTGTGTCTTTTTTGCCCCGCCCGTATACCATGACCCCCGAACCTACCGTAAGAGCCACGGCAAGTCCTATGGCGGCAAAATCAAAAGGTTTGAAAGGGAATACTCGTTTTTTCATCATCGCACTTCCATTTTATTCGCAGTGGGGTCTAATACCCCGCCCTTCAGGGCGGTTAAAATTGGTAACACCAACACAAAATGGTAGTAGACCCCACAGTTAAATAATTTCCTTACAGAACGAACCTCGTAGACGATGCAACGCTTACAAGATACCTCGCCCTTCAGGGCGAGGAGGTTCATCTAGAAAAGCAATGTCAGCAAGTTAAGAGAATTGAGCCTTGAAATGCTTTGCAAGTTTAGGTTAAACCGTATACTTCTTTGGTGATAGTCGGAAAGAGGGTTGACAAATACCAAAGAGGCATGATACCCGGGTGAAGGAAGGGAACCGCTCATGGAAAACAAACTGTCCAAGCTGATAAACCTGGCAAAGCATTTGCCAGAACAATGTCTGGATCAGGCCATAGAATCTCTTGAGAAAATGAAGGACGAAGGGGAAAAAGAAGAGCGACAGAAGGTTCCTGACTGTCCGCATTGCGGCGGGAAAAGCGTGGTGAGGAACGGACGCCGGCGCGGGAAGCAGCAGTATCTTTGCCGCGAATGCGGAAAGAGTTTCGTGAGGACAATCGGGATGGCGCTCTATAACTCACACAGTGGCGAGGCGGTCTGGAGGCAAGTAATTCGGGACACCGTCAAAGGAATTTCCCTGGATGAGACGGTCGTGAATCTGTATATGCATCATGGGACTGTTTTCAACATGCGGCACAAAGTACTTGAACCGGTACAATGCGCTTTTTTCGCAGGTGTATCGAAGGCTTATTCGGTCTTTAGGGAGGGCAATAGCGATCAACCCTCTTTCCGTCTATCACCGATATTTTATACAGTTTTACTGACCCTGCCCAATGTGTACGAGACGGTATAATTGCATTTTTTAATTCTTCCCGGTATAATTGAGGCATGTACCTTACCGGGAACACCCGCATAAACCGCATCGGTTTTGTATCAACCCGTTTCAAGGGAAACGACGGCGTATCCCTTGAAACCGCTAAATGGCGGCAGGTCCTTGAACGGATCGGCTATGAGTGTTTTTTCTTTTCGGGCCTCTCCGACTGGGATCCGGACAAATCCCTGGTTGTGGAAGAAGCTTTCTTCGCTCACCCGCAGATTCAGGAGATTCAGGATCGTTGTTTCGGAACCACGGTAAGGGACGAAAAACTGTCCGGGGAGATTCAGGCCGTCCGATTCAAGCTCAAAACGGCGCTTTACGAGTTTATACAGAATTTTAAAATTGATCTCCTCATCACCGAAAACGCCCTTACCATTCCCATGAATATCCCCCTGGGACTT
>JAIRXO010000266.1 GCA_031268255.1 Spirochaetaceae bacterium | reverse complement strand
GTCTTACCGGATACGCGGGCGGCATTGACAAAAAAATAAAACTCCTGGAACTGGAAGGCCAGCGGCGCTTTGACATCTAAAGCCTGACTCTGCCCCGGAAACTGCGGGACAGGGTGAGGCGGTCGGTGTATTCCAGATCGCCGCCCACAGGCAGTCCAGACGCGAGGCGGCTTATAATGACATTTGAATCTTTAAGGACTTTCTGCAGGTAGAGGGCGGTGGTATCGCCTTCGACGGTTGGGTTCAGGGCAAGAATGATTTCGGTAATGCCTTCGCCGCGTATGCGGCTTATAAGGCTGCCTATGGAAAGTTTGCCGGGGCTTATCCCTTCAAGAGGCGCGATGAGTCCGCCAAGCACATGAAAGCGGCCGTGGAATTCCCTTGACTCCTCAATGACCCGAACATCCTGGGCTTTTTCCACCACGCAGAGCAGGGCACTGTCCCTGCCCGAATCGGTACATACAGGGCAGGGGTCATCTTCGGTAAAACTGCCGCATACCGAACAGTGTTTTATGCGCTCGTGAATACCGGCGATACCGCCGGCCAGCATACGCGCGTAGAGCGGGTCGGCGTCGAGAATATGGTAGGCCATACGTCCCGCGCTTTTTCTGCCTATGCCGGGGAGTTTGCTGAGGAGTATGATAAGTTCATCCAGGGCGTTAAGACCGTTGTTCATAAACCGGGAATGCCTCCGGCCAGCACGCCCATTTCGCGGGAGAGTGCTTCCCTGATTTTTTCCGCCGCGCCGGCATAGGCGGCCTTGACAAGGTCCTGGAGCAGGGGAATATCAAGGGGATCAAGGCTTTCCCGGGCAATGCGTATGCCGGTCATCTCAAACCTGCCGTTGAGGTCTATTTCTACCATGCCGCCGCCTGACGAACCGGTAACTACAAGGCCGCCGAGCTTTTCCTGTATGGAACCCATTTGTTCCTGAATCTTCTGGGCGTTTTTAAGAAGGTCAAAAGGATTTATGTTCATGATTTCACCAGGGGGCCGCTCACTATGGTTCCCCGGAACATCTGCCGTACCAATTCCAGGGGTGATTCCCGCGTATCAGATCTCTCCGGTGCGGAAAGGGCTGAGGTTCCCCGTGCGGCCATCATCTTCCTGAATTCAGCGGCAAAGGAACCGGGAGCGGACAGGTCCAGGCCATCCCCGCTTTTTTTCGCGTCCCCGGCAGCCGGTCCCGGAACCACACGGGCGTTGTCTCCAGCGGACCTTTCCCCGGCGGCGCTTCCTCCGGCGGAAGGTTCCGTGGCCGGAGGCTCCGCGGCAACAGGCCCCATAGCCGCCGTCTTGCCGGAAAGTATACTGTTTCGCAGCGAGATGACTGCCGATGAAAGTTCCACAGGGCTTATCCATTTATCGAGCCAGCAGAGTTTGGAAACCGCTGTTTCAAGTTCATACCGGGGAGAAAGGGAATACCGTATATCGCGGTAGAGGCTGAGGATGATGGAAAGCCCCTGTTCAATATGTACCTCGTCCCAGCGTTCAAGCACCGGGGCGGAAAAGCGGTCCGGGCTGTAGCCCAAAAGGGATTCCCTTACAACGCCGCTTTTAAGAAGCAGGAGGCTGCGGCAGTAGCCCGCCAGGTCTATAACAAACTGTTCAATGGCCACGCCGCTTTCCAATATTGAATCCATGAGGGTAAGGGCCCCGGCGCTGTCGTTGGCCGCGCAGGCTTCGGCCAGGGCGTTCAGCATATCAAGCCCCACAAGGCCGAGCTTTTCCCGTATGGCGGCGGTTCTGATATTGCCGTCCGAAAAGGATACAACCTGGTCAAAGAGGGTATAGGCGTCCCTGAGGCTGCCGGTCGATTCCTTGGCAATCCAGAAAAGCGCCTCGTCTTCAGCCTGAATTCCCATTTCGGCGCAGGTATCTTTCAGAATATCCCTGATTGTCTCAATGGCAATAAGGCGAAAGGCAAACTGCTGGCAGCGGCTTTTAATGGTCGCGGGAACCTCGTGGAGTTCGGTGGTGGCGAAAATAAACACAATGTAGGGAGGCGGTTCCTCGATGGTTTTAAGAAGGGCGTTGAACGCGCTGTTGGACAGCATGTGGACTTCGTCAATAATGTAAATTTTTCTGCGGCCGCTCTGTGCGGGAGGAAAGAGCACTTCTTCGCGTATCTGGCGGACATCATTTACCGAGGTGTTGGAAGCGCCGTCTATCTCTATGACATCGAGGCTGGTTCCCTTGCTTATCTCCCGGCAGGAAGAACAGACCCCGCAGGGAGCGGCTGTCGGCCCTTTTTCGCAGTTAAGGGAACGGGCCAGTATGCGGGCCGCGCTGGTTTTTCCACAGCCCCGGGGACCCGAAAAGAGATAGGCGTGGGCGATGTGACCGGTTTCTATGGACTTTTTTAAGGTCGCGGCCACAAATTCCTGGCCGGCGAGTTCATCAAAACTTTTCGGACGCCGCCTGGTAGCGGTAACTTCGTATGCCATGATTGTGACAGTATATACGATAAATGAATACACGCCAATACGCGGCCATTGCGCCGGAATGTAAAAAGCCCCGCCAGGGGAGGTCGCGGCGCAATGATCCGGCGCCTGCCGTTGCTCCCTTCCGGGCCTGGCGGAGTTCGGCGCGGCTCATTCGCACGGTCCCTGACAGGGCAAATAGCATACTACAACCGGGGGATGACAGAGTCAAGAACCCCGGCGGGGCATGACACGTTTAATCGGTAAACAATCCTACCAGGGACTTCCGGGCCCAGGGCCAGTCCCGTTTTTTGGCGCCGGGCCGCAAGGCGATGGTCAAATCCAGGGCCGCCGCGGAAAGCTGTCCCGGTTCAAGGCCGAACTCCTTTCCATAATAGGCCATGTCAATCTCGAATGGGCCAAGGTCAACCCCAAGTCCCACCGCGGGAAGCATTTCGCTCATCCCTGCCCGCACGTTAAATATATTGAAGAAGCCTGCCTGAACACCCGCCCCTATGCCAAGCAGGGCGTTTCGTTTGCGATAATCGTCCTGCTCGAAAAGGTTGGCTATGTCCCGGTAATCAAACGCTACGGTAAGGGTAACAATATTCCCAATG
>JAIRXO010000086.1 GCA_031268255.1 Spirochaetaceae bacterium | reverse complement strand
GCCCGGTCAAGGCCGCCCAAATCGGCAAAGTGGATTACCAGTTCGCGGATAATGTAGTAGACGGCGATAAAGGGGCTGAACGAAAGGGCCGTGCTGGCCACCGAAAACACGCAGGCCGCAGTAACCAGAATTTTTTTGCGGAACGCCAGTTCCCAGAGCCGGGCCATGCCGGTCTTGCGGTTGGGGAGAATCTGTCCAGCCGGAGCGTCCGGCGATGCGGTCTTGTTTTTCATGGTTCTTCCTTATCCGGGCCGAAGCCCTGCCGCGCGGTTCCGGCTTTCATTTATAAGTTAGTCTAATATAACAAAAAGATTATATGCGGGATAGTCTTTTCTTGTCAAGTAAATATGGTACTTCAAAAAAACAGGTTCGTGAGCCAATTTCAAAATCCGGTTAGTTTTGAAATTGCCTTTCTTGTATTCAGCTTGCTCATGGGGGTACAATGAAATTATATGGATGATAGACCTTCAGTTTCCGGCAGGGCACTCTATGCCCTGGGATTTTTCGCCCGTCTTATCAGGGGTTCGGCGTATTTTCTGTTTCACCGCCAGGTTTCCTACAAGGTGCTGGTTCTTCAGATACTCTTTACTTTTGTTGAAGCCCTGGGTATAGCCAGCCTCCTTGCCCTGGGCATAGGGGCAACGGTCATAAGCCTGGGAACCCGTTTTCTGGAAGGGTTTTCCCAGGGCGAACTTATCTATCCCCTTCTGATTACCATTGTTACCCGGGAACTGGGTCCCCTACTGGTCGCCTTTCTGGTGATCGCCCGCTCGGCCACTGCCATGGCCACCGAACTGGCCGGCATGGTCGTTTCCCATGAGGTAGAAGCCTATGTGTCGGTGGGCCTTGACCCCATAGAGGATATAGGCGTTCCCCGCTTTCTGGGGATTATTGTCTCGATGTTTCTCCTCAATATTTATTTTTCCCTTTTCGGCCTTGCCGGTTCCTTCGTGGTAAGCCAGCTTTTTAACCCCATGCCCGCGTCGGTATATTTCAACAAGCTGCTGCAAATTTTCACCATTTATGATATACTCATATCGGTTATTAAAAGTATTGTCTTTGGCATGATAATCGCCGTCGTGGCGATTTACGAAGGGTTTGCCGTTGAACGGTCCAGTACCGAAATTCCCGTGGCGGGGCTCAAGGCTGTCGGAGCTTCCTTCGGCTGGTGTATACTTGCCAACATTGCCCTTTCGATTTTGTATTATACGATGTTGTAGGTGACGGCATGGACGAACCGCTTGTTGAACTTAAAGGCGTCAGTTTTTTTACCCAGAATATGCTTGTGGTCCGGGATTTTTCCTACCAATATAATGAAGGGAAAACCACCGCCCTGGTCGGGCCTTCGGGAAGCGGCAAGAGTACGGTACTCAAACTTTCCGCCGGGGTTCTTGTTCCTTCCCAGGGGGAGGTATGCTACCGGGGCAGAAATATCGCCGCCATGAACCGGACGGAGAATCTCGCGTTTCGCCGCGAGGCCGCCGTGGTCTTTCAGGATTCGGCTCTCTGGGCAAATCAGGATATTTACCAGAGTCTTGAACTGCCCCTGCGGCTCCATTTTCCCCGCATGGACAAGGAGGAACGAAACCGCTACATTGCAGAAGTGCTTGCCGAAGTCGGATACAAGCGGGATGTGTTTGTGCGGCCTTCCCTGCTTTCCATGGGCGAACAAAAGCTCATTGCCTTTGCCAGGGCCATGCTCTGCCGTCCCCGGCTCATCTATCTTGACGAGTGGACCGAGTCCCTCGATGATGATTCCGCCCGCAGGCTCATTGGCCTGGTGCGCAAACTCAGGGAGAAGGAAACGACCATAATACTGGTGAGCCATGATCTGAGGATTATCAAGGCCCTGGCCGATTATGTGCTTATGATACTTGGCGGGCAGCTCTTTATGGAATTTACCCGGGAGCATATCACCGAAGACGAGGACCTGCTCCATATGCTGGAAGACGGAATAGAAGCATGAAATTCAGAATACGTTTTGCCGATCAGATTGTGGGCCTCTTTCTTATTCTGGCCCTGGCTTCGCTGGCCTTTGTTATCGTTATGCTGGGGGGCAAGCAGCGGTGGTTTGCCAGGGATTATCTTTACAAGACCTATCTTGAAAGCGCGACGGGAATAAGCGAGAACATGGCCCTTCAGTACAAGGGCTTTACCATAGGCAATGTCAAGTCCATAGATTTAAGCGACGATGACCGGGTCGAAGTGGTTTTTTCGGTGCATGACAGATACCAGTCGCGGGTCAGGGAAGGTTCCCTTGTGGAGCTCCAGGTAAATCCCCTGGGCCTGGGAAACCATTTTGTGTTTTATCCGGGCCTGGGACTCGGGGAAGTCGAAGAAGGCGCCTGGATTCCCAGCGTGTCGTCCCCTGAGGGGAGGGCGTACATCAATGACGGGCTTGCCTATGTTCCCGCCCAGGCCGACAACATAACCCTCATCATAGGCAGGGTAAACACCGCCCTGGACAGCGTAAACAGGGTGGCCCTGCAAATCCAGGAAGCCTTTGCCGGGACCGGCGAGACTGCCCTGGGCCGTACTGTCAGAAGCGCCGACCAGACCCTTGAGGCCGCCGCCGCCAACCTCGATCCGCTGCTCCGGGACATACGGCGCATAACGGAAAACCTGGAACAGGTCAGCGCCGTTCTTGCCAGTCCTGATAACGCGCTGATGAACACCCTTGATGTTGAAGGGCCGGTGTATACCAGTCTGGCCGCTTCTCTCCGTTCTGTTTCGGGAACCCTCGGCCACCTGGATAAAGCCAGCTCGTATCTTCCTTCCCAGATGCCCCAGATCACCGTCCTGATTGCCGAAGTGCGCGAGGCGGTAAAAACCGCCGAGGATGTGCTTGTGGCCATGAGCAACAGCCCCCTTCTCAGGCGGGGTATTCCTGACCAGGTTGAAACCCGTTCAAGCGGAACCAGTCCAAGGGATATTCAATTTTAAGGAACGTAAAGGAACGTAGATGAAGCATGCCATGAATGTATACGGAATGTCCTGTCTCGCGGCCCTTGGCGCGGCCCTCTTTTTATCGTCCTGTGCCTCGGCGCCCGAACGGCCCCTTGAGATTACCGCCCTGAGATCCGCCGCCGAGGACCAGATAGAATCGGCAAACAGAGCCGCCGACCGGGGCGATTACGAGGGCGCGCTGAACCTGCTTGACGAGGCCAGGAAACTTGCCGTAAGCACCGACAGGCCGGACCTGCGCATACGGGAAAGCCTTTCCCGGGGCAGCGTGTTTTTTTACCTTGGCCGTATTGACGAAGCCGACGCCGTGTGGAACAGCACCCTTGCCGAGGCCGCTGATGACAGGGTCCTGGCCCCGGTGTGCAGGATTTATATGGCCCGGAGCAGAATTTTTCGCCTTCCCGAAAATTCGCGGGAACGGCGGGACGAAGCCGCCGGGGTCCTTGCCCTGGTACGGCGGGAAATGGATGCCGTCAAAAACCACCGGCTCTACACCGCCCTGGCCTGGACCGTTATCGGCCTTGCCGAAAAAGAATGTGGCCGCTATGCCGAGGCGGAAAAGGCGCTTAAGAATTCCCTGGAAATACATGAAAAGGAACGGTATCTTGAACAGGCGGCCTATGACTGGTATCTCATAGCCTCAGTGCGCTCGATGTCAGGACAGTACGACGGGGCCCAGGCGGCCCTCAGGGAAGCCCTGGGCTATGACCGCAGGGCCGAAAACAGCCACGGCCTCGGCATGGACTGGATTGCCATAGGCGACATACACGCCAAAACCGGCGGGACTTTCCTTGCCGCCGCAGCCTACCGCCGCGCCTCGGAGATATTCCGTTCCATAGACCTTGAGGAAAACGCCCTCATGGCCGAAGCGCGGCTGCGGGATTTGACTACTTAAAATACCGCGCCCGCAGGCCCATGAAACCGGCGCAGTGACGGGCTTCGTCCCTGGCCAGTTCGTGGACCGTGTCGTGGATGGCGTCATAACCCCTTTCCTTGGCCCTCTTGGCAATATCGAATTTGCCGGCGCAGGCGCCGTGTTCGGCCTCGATGCGGAGTTCGAGATTTTTTTTGGTGCTGTCGGTGATTACCTCCCCCAAAAGTTCGGCAAATTTGGCGGCGTGTTCGGCTTCTTCAAAGGCATAGCGCCTGTAGGCTTCGGCGACTTCGGGATAGCCTTCCCGCTCGGCGACCCGGCTCATGGCAAGGTACATGCCGACTTCCGAACATTCGCCGGTAAAGTGGGCCCTCAAGTCCTCAATAATATCCTGTTCAACGCCCTTGGCGACGCCGACAACATGCTCGGCGGCAAAAGCGCCTGTGGCAGCCTGCTCCTTGAATTTGGCGGCAGGGGCCTTGCAGGTGGGGCAGAATTCAGGCGGTGTATCGCCAGTGTGTACATAACCGCATACGGTACAAACCCATTTCTTCATAATAAATACTCTCCATAAAAAAAATATACTATCGGCTTAGAGCCGCAGTTGTCTTTGTGCGTTCCGCGCAGCGCGGGCAGAGGCCGTTAAGGATGGTTTTCCTGAAATCAATGGTAAAATCGACCGCCCCTGCCTTGCGCGTCAAGAGTTCGGCGATTTCGTCATCCGGGGCGGGGAGGTCCAGTACGGCCCCGCAGCAGCCGCAGATCAGGTGGGGGTGGGGGTCCACAACGCCGTCAAAGCGTTCCTCGCCGTCGACTACGCCTATAGAAACGACCAGTCCCCGGTCCCTGAAATGGTTGATGTTCCGGTATACGGTTCCCAGGGACAGGCTGGGCATACGGGGCTTGAGCTTTTCGTATACCCACTGGGCTGTGGGGTGGGAACCGGTTGACCGTATAAGTTCCAGAATGGCATCCCGCTGTTTGCTATTTTTGTGCATTCTTAGATTCATTGGTTTTTCCCCTTGACTAAATCAATAATAATAATCATTATTGTTATTGTCAAGTGGAAAAAGCGAAATTTGAACAAATTGGGAAAATTTGAACTATTGAAAGGGTAATGACGTCCTGATATGATACTAGATGCGATTTTCTGCATTGTGAGGTAACATGGTTTCTTTAGGAATTAATATTGGTTCTACAAGTTTGAAGATGGTTCTTGCCGAAAATGGCAGGGCGCGCTGGTCCGCGTCGACTCCCCATGAGGGGGATTTTGCTTCCGCCGTGCGGAAGCTGCTTGCCGATGGCAGGGTCGAGGAGGGAACGCCCACACTGGTTACCGGAAACGAGGGGCGCTTTATGTTCTCCGCCGCCGGAACCCTTGAGCCCCTCTGCGTGGAGGCGGCGCTGAAAACCCTGGGGCT
>JAIRXO010000018.1 GCA_031268255.1 Spirochaetaceae bacterium | reverse complement strand
GGAAAAACGGGCAAAACAGTCCGCCGAAAGAACCTGTATGAGGTTTCCCAGGTGGGGAACATTGTTGATATACGGCAGGGCGGAAGTGATAAGTCTGCGCTTCATGTAAAAGAATATAGAAAGCCCTTGAATCTCTGTCAAGGTTCGCCATTGCCGTACCGCTAACGCTTACCCTTGTCATAGGGCTGCCCCACGGCACGGGGCGCGTAATCCTTGCCGCTAAAGATGATGAGGGTAAGGAGGGTGATAAGATAGGGCAGCAGGGCGAAGAAATCCGAAGGCAGGATGTCCCGCAGGGTTCTCATGCCCCCGCTTATCACGCTCAGGACCGACGAAACGGCAAAGAGCAGGGACGATCCGAGTATGCCTATGGGAAGCCAGCGTCCGAATGACACCGCGGCCAGGGCTATAAAGCCGTGTCCGTTAATCGTATATATCGTATACTGTGTCTGGGTAAGCACGAGGCAGCCTCCGGCAAGCCCGGCGAGGGCTCCTGAGATGAGTACCGCGGTATACCGTATCTTTATGACGTCCACGCCGGCTGAGGCTACTGCCTGGGGATGTTCGCCGCAGGCCCGCAGCCGCAGGCCCCAGGGCCGTTTATACAGCATGAACCATGACACGGCAAGTATGGCCAGGGCTATCAGGGCCGTGGGGTAAATGCCCATAAAGTTGGGCATGGCCCGCTTAAAGGTCCCGGAACGGTCCTGGTGGAATATGACCTGGCAGAAGAACACCGTAAGGCCCGTGGCAAGCAGATTTATTCCCGTTCCTGACACTACCTGGTCCGCCCTGAGGGTGATTGAGGCAAAGGCGTGGATGAGCGAAAAAAGGCAGCCGAAAAAAGCCGCCAGAAGCAGGGCGCTGGGAATGGAGAGCATACCCGCCTCTACTTCGGTCCACCCGCCTTCCACCAAAGCCGCTTCGAGAAGCGCGTGGGCTGTGGCGGCGCTCATGGCGCCTATGCCCATGAGTCCTTCCAGGGCTATATTGGTAACGCCTGAGCGCTCGCATATCATGCCGCCGGTGGAGGCGATAAACAGGGGCGCCCACATCATCAATACCGAAGAAACCTTGCTCAGTACGCTCATGATTATATCGTTCATTCCTGGTTTCTCCCTTTCCTGGCTTTTTCTTTCATCTGCCATTCCATAATGATTTTTACCCCCGCCCTGAGGGAAATAAACACGACCACAAGGCCCAGTATGATTGAAGTGATTTCCTTGGGTATCTGCCTTGACTGCATGAGGGGCTGGGCCGACTTGAGCATGCCGAAGAGGAGCCCCGAAAGGGCGGTTCCCGCCGCAGTGCTGTTGCCGACAAGGGCGACGGCAATGCCGTCAAAGCCGTAGCCGTCCTGTCCCGCCAGCACCCGGCCGTAGTTGAACGACCCGGTTGACACTATGGCCCCGGCGAGGCCGGCAAAGGCGCCCGCTATGGCCATGGCGGCGGTGATGGAACTGTTGACGCTTATGCCGCCGTACTTTGCCGCGTCCTTGTTAAAACCCGTGGCCCTCAGCGAATAACCGAGCCTGGTCTTGCCCATAACAAGCCAGAAAAAGAGTATGGCGATGATGGTAAGGTAGAGGCCGTAATTAAGCCGCGAACCGTTGGTCAGGGATTCAAGCAGGGGGCTGGTAAGTTTTGCCGTCTCGGGAAAATTCGGCGTCCTGAAGGTATTGGAACCCGGTATGGCCATGGTAACAATGCGCGATCCGTAGAGGGCTATGTAGTTCATCATGATGGTGGCCACGACTTCCGACATATTGAAACGGGCCTTAAAGAAACCCACCAGGCCGCCCCACACCGCGCCGGAAACCACCGCGGCAAGCATCGCCAGTATCCAGTGAAGATAGGGAATCTGGGGCCCGTATATGGCCACAAACTGGGCCGCCGTGAGGCCCACTATGTACTGACCCTCGGCCCCTATGTTAAAGAGTCCGGTTCTGCCGGCAAAACCCATGGAAAAACCGCAGAGTATGAGGGGCATGGAAACAACAAGCCATTCGCCCACATAGCGCACGTTCCACACCCACTGGCCCTGCCGGTTCTGGGAAAGGCCGGTAATGACCTGCAGTATGGCCGAATACATGCCGGAGGGGCTGCGGCCAACGAGCATCACCAGTACAGTCGCCACAAGAAAACCCAGGAGTACGACAGCCACCGAAACCATGCCGTCGGAACCGGTAAAAACTTCCAGTATTCTTTCGCGTATCAAAACCACGGCGGGAGCGCCGCCTTTGTTCACCCTGCCATTCTCAGCCATGGTTTCCTCCCGCGCCGACTCCGGCCATCATGGCGCCTATTTTTCGTTCGTCCGCCTCGTCCTCGTCAAGTATGCCCACAATGGAACCCTTGGAAACCGCGGCGATGCGGTCGCAGAGAGTGAGGATTTCGTCAAGTTCAAAAGAAATGAGGAGAACCGCCTTTCCCTTGTCCCTTTCCCCGATAATGCGCCGGTGTATGTACTCTATGGCGCCTACGTCAAGGCCCCTGGTGGGCTGGGACACGATGAGGAGGGCGGGAGAAAGGTCTATCTCCCTGGCAATGATGGCTTTCTGCTGATTGCCCCCCGACATTGATTTTGCCAGGGTGGCCGGGCCCCCGCCTGAGCGTATGTCAAACTGGTCTATCAAATCCTGGGCGTGATTAAACACGGCGGAAAAATTCAAAAAGCCTATTTTGCTGGAAAACGGGGGCCTGCGGAAGCTCTTGAGGATGAGGTTTTCGTCAAGCCTGAAATCAAGGATGAGGCCGTGCCTGTGCCTGTCCTCGGGGACCAGGCCTATGCCGGCCTCGTTCCGGTTCCGTATGCTCTCATGGGAAATATCCGTTCCGTTGAAAACTATGCTGCCGGATTTAACCGGCAGCAGTCCGGCGATGGCCGCCACAAGCTCCGACTGGCCGTTGCCGTCGACACCCGCTATGCCCACCACTTCCCCTTCCCGCACATTCACCGAAAGGTTCTGCACAGCCGGCACACCCTTGGAGCCTATGACCGTAAGGTTTTCTATACGGAGAATCTCCCTGCCGGGCACGGCTTTTTTCTTGTCAATTTTGAAATTCACCGAGTGGCCGACCATCATTTCGGCAAGCTGGCTCTCGCCGGTTTCGGCGACTGCCACCGTGCCCACCGACTTTCCCCGCCTGAGTACCGTACAGCGGTCGGCGGCGGCCTTTATTTCCCTGAGTTTGTGGGTAATAAAGACTATGGTTTTTTTCTCGGCCTTGAGCCGGGTGAATATATCGAGCAGTTCGTCTATTTCCTGGGGGGTAAGCACCGCGGTGGGTTCGTCAAATATCAGTATGTCGGCGTCACGGTACAGTATCTTGAGTATCTCAACCCGCTGCTGCATGCCCACGGTGATGTCCTCTATAAGGTCTTTGGGGTTTACCGCGAGGCCGTAACGCCCGGACAGTTCCGCCACTTTTTTTTCGGCTGACGGAAGATCGAGGTTTCCCCAGGGACTTTTCGGCTCAAGGCCCAGGACTATGTTTTCGGTAACGGTAAAGTTATGAACCAGTTTGAAGTGCTGGTGTACCATGCCTATGCCGAGGGCTGTGGCGTCATTGGGGTTCCGTATCTCCACGGGCCTGCCCCGTATCCTGATGCTGCCGCCGTCAGCTTCGTAGAGGCCGAAGAGTACGGACATGAGGGTGGACTTGCCCGCGCCGTTTTCGCCCAGAAGGGCATGAACCTCGCCCTGATCAACTTCAAGAGAAACCTTGTCATTGGCGATGATTCCGGGGAAAATTTTCGTAATGTCCAGCATCTCAATCGCGGGATCAGGCATCTCTCCCCTCCTTGTTATGACACGGCCGGATTTTCCCATAAAAAGCGGGGAAGCCCAAAGACCCTTGAGGGCTCTAAACTTCCCATTGCTTACCGGGATGGCTTCAAATTAAAAATCAGTTTACTGATCGTCTTTGGCCGCAAGACCCTGGGGGAAGCCGGGAAGCCTTCTGGCTTCAGCATAGGTAGAGGCAATCTTGATTTCCCCTGAAATTATCCCGGCCTTCGCCTGTTCAAGACGATCGATTATGTCTTTGGTCATCGCGCTGTTGGCGCTGGAATACCCCACGCCGTCCTGCTTGAGATCGAAGGTGATGGTCTCGCCGGTGAAACTCCCGTCGGCGATCTCGTCAAGGGCATAGACCACGCTGGTCTCCACCTTCTTGAGCATGCTGGTCAGCACCGCCGATTCGGTGTCGGTATAGAGCCCGTCCTCGTACTGGTCGGAGTCAACGCCTATGGCCCAGACATTCCTGCCCGATATCCGGTATTCCTTGGCCTGGGCTATGGTACCGCCGCCCGAAGCGCCTGCCGCCGAATAGATGGCGTAGATGCCTGAGTCGTACCAGTTCTTGGCCTGGGCCTTGGCAAGTTCCGGCTTGCCCCAGTCGCCGACATAGTAATCGACAATCTGGGCTCCGGGGATCACCGAAAGTATGCCCTGTATATAGCCTACTTCAAATTTGGTGATGGTAGAACCGGCTATACCGCCTATAAAGCCGAAACGGGGATTGGAAATGTTGTCCGCCCTGGCTTTGAGGGCCGCGGCGACGCCGACAAGGTAGGAACCTTCATGTTCGGCGTACATGGCTCCAAGCACATTGGGGAGATTCACCCAGTTTACATCGACAATCATGTACTTCTGTTCGGGGTTCCCGCCCGCCACCTCGGTCAGGGCGTCGGCAAAGGTAAAACCCGTGGTTATGATAAGGTCGTACTGTTCGTCGGTGGCCTGCCGTATATTGGGAATATACATATCCTGGGTCTGGGCGGTAATATAGTTGTAGGAGACGCCTCTTTTGGACTGATTGTCCCAGGTATCGCCGTAAAACTGGAGTATGCCCATACAGGCCGCGGCGTTAAAGGACTTGTCATCAATGCCCGTCGCGTCGGTGAGCAGCCGTACCGTAACCTGTCCTGAGCCGCCGCTTGAGCCGCCGCCCGCACCGCCGCCTGAGGCCTGCCTGGTGCAGGCCGCCGTGAACGCCGCGAGAATAACACAAAACGCCGCCAGCGTTATTTTCTTCATAATCTTCCTCCTAAATACATTTCTTAGCATAATTCTAGCATAAATCCCTTTGAAAATACAGTCAAGGATAACAAACGAGGATTCATTATGACACATAGTGATATATTGACAGGGACAGGGGACCGGGGATACTATCAAAAAATACTTCTTTCTTCTTTAATATAGTACGATATACATCGTAAAAGGATACGGAGCTGAAAGACAAAAAACAAAGACCTCCGTCAGGCGCGCCGGTTTTTCCCGGAGAAGAATTTTACCTGGAACGGAGCCGGATAAACGGCCTCCTGGAAAACGCCCTCCACTGTTTTGTTACCATCATGGTCGCCGGTGAAGGCTACGGAAAAACCTACGCGGCGGCGTCATTTCTGCGCGGCAGATCAGAACAGGTCATCTGGGTGCAGTTTTCCGACCGGGACAACAGCCCCGGGCATTTTTGGGAAGACATCGCCAAGGCGGCAGGCTACCGGAACCAAATGGTAAAAAAAACCTATATGGACATAGGCTTCCCCGAAACGCCCCGGGAGGTCTACCGCTATCTTGAGACTGTGGAAAAACTTGGTATCGGAAGACAGTACATCATCGTGTTTGACGATCTTCACCTTATTCATGCCAGGCCTGTCCTCACTCTTATGGAACAGGTACTCTCGTCCCCGATAATAGGCCAGAACTTTGTGCTGATTTCCCGGAGCGAGCCTGAAATCAACACCATTCCCCTTCTGTCAAAGGGCCGTTTAAGCCGTATAGGCGCCGACGAGCTGCGCTTTACCAAAGAAGAGACAGAGGCTTTTTTCAGCAGAGGCGGCATCACGGTCAGCCCCGAAGAACTTAACGACATTCACCGCGATACCGAAGGCTGGGCGCTGGCGGTAAATGTCCTCTCGGGCGAACTGAAAAAACGGGACGGCAAACGCTACACCAGGCAGCTCCTCAATACGGGAGCGGTGAGGGCGCTGATAGACAGAAACTACGGCCGCATGAACGCCCGGCTGCAAAAATTTCTTATACAGATATCCCTGTTTGAACAATGGCCCAGGGAAGTTTTGGAAAAGATTGCCCAGGATAAAAACATCATCACTGAAATGGAACACCTTAGTTCCCTCATACGGTATGACGCCTATCTCCACGGGTACCACATTCACCGCATTGTCCTGGATTTCCTCAAGGAAAAACAGGGGGAACTTTCCGCCGCTGATATACAGAGCGCCTCCACCCTGGCCGCCGAATGGTGTCTGGCCAACAATCTGCCCATGACCGCCGCCCTCCACTATGTCAGGGCCCGTAATTACCGGGAACTGATCCACATCGTGTTTACGTTCCGGCCTGTCATGCCCCGGCGTACCGCCGAGTTCTTTCTGGACCTGGTGGACGGAGTTACATCAGGCGAAAGCGGGGACAACGACGATGAAGATATTCTCTTTCTGCGCCATGTGATGCGGCCAAGGCTGCTCATGATTATGAGAAACCTTGAAAAGGCAGGCTCGGAATGCCGCGCCGCCATCGCGCGCTTTGAGGCCATGCCGCCCAGCCCCTTGAGTTTCCATATCCTCACCGGCGCTTACATCAATCTGGGAGACATTACCGTACTTACCGCCAGATACACCGGCAATCACAACGCCGCGGACTGCTTTATCCGGGCGAACTACTATTACATGCGCCATCCCCGGAATTTCAAGAGATCAACAACCCAGGTCAATCTCCCGTCCTATGTCTGCCAGGTAGCCTATCCGGCGCGGCCAGGAGAAATCGAAGAAGCCATACGGAGTTTTACCCGGGCCGTGCCCCATGCGATCAACTGCTTTAATGGGTATCTGTACGGCATGGACGACCTCGCCTGGACCGAGTTTACCTATTTCAGGGACGATCTTGACAGCGCCGAACAGTACGCGCGCCGGGCGGCCTTTAAGGCGCGGAAGAGGGGGCAGTACGAAATAGAAAACCGCGCGCTTTTCTTTCTTTTAAGAATATCCCTCCACAAAAGCGGCGGGAATACCGGAGAAATATGGAGACAGCTTGATGCCCAACTGCACATAGACGACTACCTTAACCGGGGCATCATCCACGACATCATAAGCGGCTGGTTTTACGCCCATATACAGGAAGGCGAAAAGGTCGG